>NZ_AUTQ01000275.1 GCF_000498095.1 Pseudoalteromonas sp. TB64 | reverse complement strand
TGGCGGGCCGCCTCCACTTAGTCAAACCGACCGTCAAAACTTTGCAAATAACCTTGATCGAATTTTAGCTCAAAACAAGGCTAACTAGTTTGAATACCCAATTAGTTGGCTTAGGCGATATGCAATTTAGCGTTGCTGTGTATGTAGCAAAAGCGCCGCCAATGCCATTTTTTGAAACACTCGAATGCCTTGAGCCTGTTATAAATGAGCAAATAAATAGCATAAACCAGCACTGTGGTAATGGTTGGCGAAAAGTATTTAACGTATACGCCAAAGTATTGTTTGCCCTACCAAGCGAGCATTATTCATTTGCTAAACAAGCGCCTACTTGGCAGCAATATCGCGATGAGTTTTTACTGCAAAAAAGTAGTAAAACCGCCCTGCTATTTAGCGCGCCTAATATTACTGTTACTTGTACAGATAAAGCTTCAAATAATAAAAACCAACTACATATAATTGCCGGGCGTATGCACGCTAAAAGCTTACTCCAACAAGATAAGCTTAATGCGCAATTTGAGTGGCTTGACGACGAATTTGCAATAGATACAGCCAACAACATTATAGTATGCCCGTATTTTGATTACAGGCAGCTAAGTAATATAAAAATAGCTAGGCTTAGCGAGCTAGTTGCACAACTAAAAAATAGTTAAAAGTAACTAAATGCACACGCACTAAACAAAGGTAGTGGTGCTTAGCTTAAAAGCTGAATCTGCCACTTATAAAAAATATATTATTTGGATTTTAAATTATGACAGAAAAAGAAAAAATGCTATCTGGTCAGTATTATGACCCAAGTGACCCTGAGCTTATTGAATTACGATTAAAAGCTAGCTTAAAAACGGAAGCGCTAAACCAAACAAGTGTTATTCATTTGGATGAAAGAGCTCAAATTATACATGCGTTATTTGGCTCAACAGGAAAACAAGTTCATGTAGAGTCATCATTTAATTGTGATTATGGGTCAAATATTCATGTAGGTGAAAATTTTTATGCTAATTTTGGCTGCGTTATTTTAGACGCTGCGGAAGTTAATATTGGTAACAATTGCTTTATTGCACCACAGGTTGGAATTTATACCGCTACACACCCTATAAACCCAATTGATAGAAGAAGTGGGCTCGAATATGCAAAAACAATAACAATAGGAAATGATTGTTGGATTGGTGGTCATGCAGTCATAAATCCAGGCGTTACTTTAGGTAATAATGTAGTTGTTGCATCGGGTGCTGTTGTTACAAAATCGTTTGGCGATAACGTTGTTATAGGTGGGAATCCTGCAAAAATAATAAAAATGATTGAAAGTTAATTTGCTCAACTTAAAAACTAAGCGACTCTTTAAACTTACTCCTTTTATAATATTTAAGCTTAAACCAATCGCCAATAGAGCCTTACAAATTGGTCGGTGTTTGGAATATTGTCGAAAATATAATAGCTATACGAGATAGTAGTTTAATTAAAAAACAGTTAGAAAATAGACTTACCTACGTGAATTAAATAGGGTTAATAGGAGCGACCATGGCCGGAATTTTAGATCTAAACCAATTATTAAAATCAATGCAGCCAGAGCTTAAGCAAGGCGAGTATATTTTTTGTTGCTTGGCAGGAAAGCTCGCTGATTATGTTCATTTAGAGCCACTTGCTACTTTTGTAGAAGAAGAAGGCCTAACTCTTATATTAAAAGCTGAAACCGCCGATAAAGCAGGTATTACCTTTGAGAGTAAATATAATTTAATTACTCTTAACGTGCATTCAAGCCTTGAAGCGGTAGGGTTAACCGCTGCGGTATCTGCAAAGCTCACTGAGCATGGTATTAGTGCTAATGTGGTAGCTGCGTTTTATCACGACCACATTTTCGTACAAACAAACAAAGCACAAGCCGCGATGAAAGCACTTGGAGAGATTGGTTAGGATTGCTGGCACAGCAACATGCTGAGTGATGTTGATATTAGAGCGACGGGTGGCGCTTCACTTAATCGATCTACGTTTCATAATGCTCTTGTCTTAAAAGCTTTATTAAAACCGCTTTATTTTTTATTACAAATAATAACTCTCAAATCACTCAACCACCAACTTTGATACTACCCATTTATGAAGCGGGTTTTTATTGTAGCGCGGATGCCATGCGGCTATTACGTCAAACGGCGCAGGTAACTGTAGCAGCTCTATTTTTACTAGCTCTGAGCTTACTGCGCGTGAGGGTAAAAACGCGATAGAGTCGGTAGTTTCTAGGTACATCGGCACAATAGAAAAACACGGTGCCGACACCACTACGTTACGCGTTAAATCAAAGCTTTTAAACCAATCGTCAATAGACCCTTTAAAATTTGGACGCGAAGGCGAGGCAATAATACTTGGGTAACTGGCTATTTGTGCAAGCGTTGGCTTAGTCCCCGCTATTGAAGAATTCGGCGAGGTAACGCAAATATGTTGCTCTTCAAATAACTTAATAATGGGATAAGTACTTGGGATATAGTCAGGAAATGCAATAGCTAGGTTTACTTTGCCGCTTTCCATTAAATCGTGCAGGCTGTCTAGCTCGAAGTCTCTTATTATAAGCTTTAAATTTGGCGCTTGTGCCCGGAGTAATTTAACTAATGCTGGTAAAACAACTTGCTGTGCGTAGTCGGTAGCGGCTATTACGAAGGTGCCGTTAATTGTTTTTGGGTCAAATATTTTAGGTGCTAATAATGCCTGAAAGTCGTTTAATAGTTTGTCTATATCTACCGACAATTCTTCAGCGTAGGGCGTGGGCACAAAGCCATTGGTTTTTCTTAAAAACAAATGATCGTCAAATACATCACGTAGCTTTTTTAGTTGCTCACTCACTGCTTGTTGGGTTAAGCCCAATTTACTCGCTGCTTTTGAGGCATTTTTTTCGCGGATGAGCGCTTGGAAAATACGCAATTGTTTTATATCTAATCGGTCTAACTTGCTCATACTGCTACCTGTGTTGCTTAGTAATAATATTTAACTTATCACATAACCAAATTATCTTGTATCACTTACATAAAAGGGTTGTTTCTAATTGTTGAGATACCCCCTTAATATGCTCCTACACACTAAATTGAATGATTGGAGCAAACAATGAAAACAGTAATTTTAATAGGCGCACTAGGTAAAATGGGCCAAGCGGCATTAACCGGTTTATCTAAGCATAAAGTAATTACAGCGGGTCGCTCGGGCGATGTAGATCATATTGTTGATATTACCAGCGAGCAATCAATTACCGAGCTGTATGAAAAAGTAGGCCATTTTGATGCCGTAGTTAATACGGTAGGTTTATGTGAGTACGAAACGTTTGCAGATATGAGTGAAGCCCAGTGGATGAGCACTATTATGAGCAAAATGATGGGGCAAATTAACCTTGTGCGCATTGGTCAAAAATACATTGCCGATGGCGGCTCATTTACGCTAATTAGCGGTATTTTAAACGTTAAGCCGATTCCGTTTGCTATTGCCGATGCAACAACCAGTGGTGCAATAGATACGTTTGTTAAATGTGTATCGCTTGAAATGCCACGTGGCACACGTATTAATGTGGTTAACCCTACCGTACTTGAAGAAGCATGGGACGTATACGGCGAGATGATGCCAGGTTTTCAGCCAGTACCAGGCAAGCTTGTAGGTAAAGCATTTGAGCGTTCGGTTGATGGCTTTATTACTGGCGAAGTTATTTTTGTAGATGCATAACTACCCAACATAGTGGTGAGAGATGCTAGCAAACTAATAAGCGCTTTGTATTTACAGTAACTGCAAAGCGCTTTAAAACATATTTTAATAGGTGATGAGATGAAAAAATTAATACCCGTATTTGCTATATTATTGGCTGCAGGTTGCGCCAATGTAGCGCCAAGCTCGCAATATGCTAGCGAGCCAGGTGCCGACTCTAATAAAGAATGTAAAACTATACCGCGCCATAAGCACACAGTTCAGTGGTGTAAGCCACATTCTTCTAGATAGATAAACTAAACTACATACCCACTAAAACCTAGCGCTTTAAAATACAGTTTGGGAATGCCAAATTTGCACTCGTTTAGCAGTTCGCTAAAGCGCATTCTATCAAGTGGGTAAAACTCATTTTCTAGATCGTGACCCATTTGTGTTTTACCTGTATCGGTTAAACCTAGCTGTGCACACGTTGTTAGCTGTGCTTCGCGTTCAAATGGTGTTTCAACTCGCATTAAGTCTGCAATGTATAAATGAGCGTCTTTTTTAAGACTGCCTTTAATTGCTTTTAATAACTGTTTTTTATCGCCATTATCTTGTTCAAAATGCATGACTAATAAACATAAAACGGCATCGGCTTTAACTGATAGTTTATCAACAGAGCCATTATGAATAGTAACGCGGCTTGCTATGCCCTGCTCATCAAATTGCTGCTTTGCAATTGCTAGCATATCGGCTGNCTTCTTTACCTGTGCCTGCCCCAACTACCAAAATATGTGCATTGTCGCTTAGCGTTGCTTGTAGCTGTGCGTTAGTTAGTTGATGTAATAGCTCATAACCTGGGACTAAACGGGTTATGCGGCTATCGTATTGTGTTGCTTGTTCGCCTGTAAATGTTGGCATTTTTAAACTCCCTAATAGCTATATAACTTCAACTGTGGAATATCCACCTGGCTTTTTGGCTACGTGTACTTGAGTCGCTACACGTTCGCTCATTTCTCTTACATGCGATATAACGCCTACTTTTCTACCTTGTGCTTGCAGTGAATCAAGTGCGTCCATTGCAATGCTGAGGGTTTCGCTATCTAACGTACCAAACCCTTCGTCAATAAACAAAGAATTGATTTGCACTTTGTTTGACGAAAGCGATGCTAAACCAAGTGCAAGCGCTAGTGAAACTAAAAATGACTCCCCGCCCGAGAGCGTATTAACAGAGCGTTGCTCGTCTGCCATATCGCGGTCGATAATCGCAATGTCGAGTGTTTGCGCTATTGCCGTTAATTCGTAGCGTTTATTGAGCGTTTTTAAATGACTATTTGCGTAGTGCAGTAATATTTTTAAGGTTTGTGTTTGCGCTAAATTACGCATGGTTTTACCAGTTGCATCGCCCAATACTTTATTGAGTAAGTGCCACTGTTCAACCTGTGTTTTGAGCGTAGTTAGCTCAGCTTGCTTACCTTCAAGCGCCTTTGCGTTTTGGTTATGCTGCTCAATCGCCGTATTGGTTGCCAGTAATAAACTTTGCAGCTGCGCTTGTTGCTCGTTTAAGCTGCTTAGTTGAGTATTTAAAGCCTCTGCACTTTGCGTTGGTTTATCGCTGGTGTTGTGTTTATCGAGCGTAAGTTGTTGCTGTTTTAATGCGGCATTTGCATCGGTTAGCGCTTGAGTTAACTGCTCGTGCTGATTTAAATGCGCTTTAATAACATCGCTACTAAGCGTTAGTAAAATTTTGACCTGTTCGTGCGTTGCATTGCTAAATTGCGCTTTAAAGTCGGTAAACCACTCGTTATAACGTGCCTCAAGCGTTGCTAGCTCTTGGCTGTTTTCAATTAAGCGTTGCTCTGCGTTTTTAAGCGTTATAGCATGCTCGTCTCGCTGCTTAATAGCATCGTCATGTGCTTTTTGACTTGCTTGAACCAGCGATTGTATTTGCTCTTGCTCACTTGTGAGTTTTGCTTGGTAGTCGTCTGCGCTTATTTGCTCATTATTAAATAATGCTAAGCGCTCACTTTGTACAGTGCTTAATAGCGCTTTAGCTTTTATGAGCTCTTCACTTAGTGCTTTTAACGATTGGTCCCTTTTACTTATAAGCGGGGTAAGTTGTTTTATTTGCTCATTAGCTGTGTCTTGACGTTTTTGGCTTTGCTCAAGTTGCGTTTGAGTGTGCTGGTACTGCGTAACCTGCTCGTGCAACTGGGTAAGCTCAAGCGTACTGGCTTGTAGTTGTTGCCAAAAATCACTGTTTTCAAATTGACTATTAAGCGTTGTACCGAGCTCACTAATTTGCGCACTTAGCTCGCTATGCTTGCTCGTTATTTGGTTTTGCTTATGTGTAAGCTCAAGCTGTTTATTACTAAGCTGCTGCTGTGCTTGCTGCTCTGCTTTAAGTGCTGCTTGTAGCTCATTTACTTTGGTTTGCAGTGTACGCTGGCGTTTTTGTTGCTCAAAATACTGCGCTTTTTGCTCCGTTAACTGCTTATAAGTGACCTCAAGCTGATCGGCTGTTAAGTCGTTAAGCTCGGTACGTGCGCCTTGCATGGTATTTTTAATATCAAGCTGTTTAGCTTTTGCTGTTTGTATTACTTGCTCAAGTTGTTTTTGCTCTGCGGTTAATACAGCATGTTGAGTTTGGTGCTTATGCAGCTCGCTTTGTGCATTCTCAAATTGCTTTTTGGCGGTATTAAAAGCATTTTCAAAATCAGTAATTAAGTTATTTAATTGCTGATTTTGATTTACCGCGTACGGGTGCTCCGTTGCACCGCACACTAAACAAGGCTCATTAGGGCGAAGCTCAGTACGTAAATGCTCAACGTTTTCGCTGGCTCTTAAGCGCGCTTGGTTAAGTGCGTACTCGCTGCCTTTTAGCGCTTGCTCACTGGTTATTAAATTTTGATTAAGTAAAGCATGAGCTTGCTGGCTTTCATTTAACTGCTGGTTGAGCACTTGTTGGCGTTGCGTGCTTTGTTTAAGTTCTGCGTTAAATTGCCCATAACGCTCGCGTTGCTCTTTTAAGTAATCAATACTCTTTAGCTGTACATCACAATGCTCTGCATTAAATTCAGTAAGCTGATTATCTAATACCTGTAAAGTTGATTTCTCACCATTAAGTAACGCCTCGCACTGCTGCACTTTATTATTTTGTGTATTTAAAAGATCGCTCTGATTTGTAAGCTCACTATTAAGAGCTTGGCTTTGCACAAGATTTGCTGTTAATTGCTGCTGCGCACTTAAATAAGTAGTAAAGCTTTGCTGATAGTAGCTCCAGTCTTTTGCTAAAACGTTCAGCTGTGTATGTTCATTAAGCCATTGCTGGCTTTTAGTTGAGTCGGTATTAGCAAGTTCTAACTCGTTACTGCTTTGCTTAAACTGTTGTTTGAGCTCATCAAGTTGAGTTTGCTCTTTGTTTATTTGTGACTCAGTACCCTTTACCGTTTGGGTTTGCAAAGCAATATTGCTGTCGAGCTCGCGCGCTTTAGCAATAATCGGTTCAGCGGTTTGCTTTTGCTCTTTAGCTGTTTGTAATTCGCTTTGCTGCTTTTTAAGCGTATTAGCATGCTCTGTAATTAACAAAGTGTGATCAATGCTTTTTAAATTGCTTATTTGTGTATCTAATTCATTATTTTGAGCGGTTAAGCTTTTAAAACGATTACGGTTATCTTTAATTTCAAGCGTGTTTTGTGCTTGTTTAGCTTGTTCACTTTGCTTAGCAATGGCTTCAAGTTCGCTATTGGCATTTTGTTGGTTTTGCTGAGCTTGTTTTAGTGCTTGCTCTAAGGTATTAGCTTGCTTGTGCCAATTTAGATCTTGCTCTGTGCTGGTGAGCGATTTTTTAGTAATTTGAATTAGCTCTTTTAGTTCTTCAAGCGTAACTTGTTTTTCTATTAATTCATCTTCACTAAGTAAAGTGTAACTGGCTAAGCTTGCTTTAAGTAATTCAAACTTATCTTTAATCTCTTTGTTGCGTTCAAATACACGTTGTCCAATACGGCTGAATTTATCGGTGCCTGTTAAGCACTCTAAAAGTTGTGCTCGCTCATCGCCAGTGGCTTTTAAAAATGCAGCAAATTCGTGTTGCGCTAAAAGTACAGCACGGGAAAATTGCTCAAAGTTAAGCCCTATTTTACTTTCTACTTCTTTTATTGTTTGGCTTTTATCGGCTATTAGGGTTTCGTCTGGCAGAGTTACTAATGTGTGCTCTGGTGTTTTTAGTTTACCTGTTACTTTTTTATGAGTTCGTGCAATTGTATAGCGCGCACGGTAAAGCAGTTTATCTTGCCCTAAAAAGTCTACCTCGGCATAACCTTCCCATGTACCTCTGCGCAGTAAATTACGTGCGTCATTAAGCTTAATGCTGTCGCCGTTAAACTCTATTAAGTTTCCTTTATCACCACGTAAGCGTGCTGTTTTAGTATAAAGGGCTAAACAAATAGCATCTAAAAATGTGCTTTTACCAGCGCCGGTATCGCCTGTTATGGCAAACAAGCCTGCGTCTTTTAATGGGGCTTGAGTAAAATCTATTTCTGCATCAACAATGGAGGCTAAATTATGAATACGAACTGCGGTTATTTTCATAGTTGTTCTTGCTCCGTAAGCTCGTTTATTACGTCATTCAAAAGTGCCTTTAGCTCATCAGGTACATTTTGTCCTGCCATGTCTTTATCGTTTGCGAATGCTTGATCTAATAAATTAAGCGGGTTGAGCATTTCAACTTCGCTTAAATCTTCAAATACGGTGCTGTCGTCATTTTGAGTCGATTGTTCACGTACACGTTCAATACCACAAAATTTAATATGCTTGTCTTCAAGTGCTTGTTCTATCTGCTCTCTAAAAGTGGTGTCGGTATCGCTTGATTTAAGCTTTACACGTAAATAAGGCGCTATTGTATTTTGTGTGGTGTCGAGGGCTTTAATTTGCTCGCACAAATCGGTTAATGGCACACACTCCCCTTTTGGTAAAATAATTACATCAGCTGAGCGCGGAATGTAAAGGGGGTTTACAGTTGTGCTAATGTGTTGTTTTTCATCAGTAATAAACTCAACAACATTTACTTGGTGTGTGTAATTACGCTCTGCAAACGACATCGGAATAGGCGTACCGCTGTAGCGAATAACATCGCTTTTAGCGACTTGTTGTGCTTTGTGTAAATGCCCAAGGGCGACGTAGTTTGCGTGTTTCCCAAATACATTGGCTGAAATAGACTCTTCACCACCTATTATTAAGTTACGCTCAGAATCACTAGAAATATCGCCACCTTTTGCGTGTAAATGACCCATAACTATTAATGGTGAGTTTTGCTCATTTATATTAGCTGCCTGTTCTAGCGCAAGTTCGTAAGCTTTTGTAACGCCTTGTGCGTAACTAGGGCCATTTTCAGTTTGGTTAAGTGAACTTACATCACTTGCGCGTAAAAATGGCATGGCAACGATTACAGCGCGTTTACCATTGGTATTTATGGTAATAACAGTTTCATCAGGTGTTGCAGCATCAAAGCGGCCTACTACGTGTGTATCAAACTGTGCTAGTAATGGTTTGGCTGCCAGAATACGATTTGCAGAGTCGTGGTTACCCGCAATAATAACTACGTGCAGTTGTGGGCACGCTATTTTAGCGTCTTTGATAAATTGGTATAACTGGTTTTCGGCATTAGCGCTTGGTGTAGCAGTATGATAAATATCGCCAGCAACTAAAAGTAGGTCTATTTGTTGCTCAACTAGTGTGGCTAATAACCAGGTAAAAAAGGCTTGGTGTTCTACACGGCGGTCGTGTTCATAAAATTGTTGGCCAAGGTGCCAATCTGAGGTGTGAAGGACTTTCATTTCGCGCTCTTAAAAAACCATAAGAGCGCCAATATACCCAAGACATTTAAAGATGCAAGCCCAGAGCCTGCATTAGTGCTAGGTTAAACTATACCAACTAACAAAAACCACAGGTAATGCTAAAAGTGCCATCACTAAAGGGTATTTTAAGGTTTTAGTTTGCTTTGTTTGTAAAACTTTTAACGCATTAGTTTCGTTACAAGCTGCTACTTTATCAATGTAAAAATAACCAGAATCGAGATACTGTTTACAGTTGTTCTCATTTGCCGGGATAGCAATTAGTTCTTGTTGTTTTTTTAGGATATAAAAATCCATAAGCCCACCGCATTTCTTGCTAGTAATCGATATTAATTTGAGGATAAACGTGACGAGTTTATTTGCCTCAAATAAAAAGGTGGGCGATTTTAAATACAAATGGCACCAAAGATCAACCAATAAATTAACTATTTTTAATTTATGGTAGAAATAGTTAAAAATATTGATACTACGGCAATATTTACGCCAATAATAACCCATTTCTTATTACTTTTTTGCATAGATGGGAGTCGTTTTAGCGCATCCTGTTTGTTACATGCCGACACTATATTTACGTATTTTTAGTTATTATTTTGGTAACTTTCAAGCAATTCTTCTTCAGCTGGAATAGCTTCGAGCTGCTGATCTTTTTTAACAATATAAAATTTCATAGCAGTCTCTCTTTTTTACTAATGTAATTTGAAGTTAATCTAAGTTAACAAACATACCTACACTGTAGTTTGTTGTAATGAATTAGGGATGAACCCTATAAATCGAGTTGTTTGTTCCTATTTTGATACTGAGTGATTGTGTTTTTTGTAAACCCCCTTTACAGTTTTGCTCCCGTTTATTTTAGTCATAGTTTTATACATAATAAAAAGCTGTAAAACGTTAGTGAATACCACCTTATAAAAGCTGCACTTTGTCGTTAATTTATTGAACAATAGTCATTATTTTGTCAAAGTACGCCTACTAAAATCTATCAGGACTAACAATGAAAAAAACAGTTCTTACGCTGAGCGCTTTTGTATTGCCATTGGCAATGTCGAGTGCAGTTATGGCGTCTTCAGTTGAGCAAACAAAAGGTTCTTATGTTGATAAGTTTCGTCAACTTGATGAAGCTTTGCCAACACCAAATGTTTACCGTAGTGCGGCTGGCGAACCAGGTGAAAAATACTGGCAGCAACGTGTTAATTACGATATTGATGTAAAGCTAGATGAAAAAAAGCATCGTATTACCGGTAGCCAAAATATTGAATATAAAAATAACTCACCGCATACGCTTAAATATTTATGGTTACAGTTAGATCAAAATATTTTTAGAAGTGATTCAATTGCCGAAACAACAAAAACATTTAAAAGCACTTTAGAAAGCTTACCAGCTCAAAAACCAGCTAAATTAAGTTTAGGTGAGCTACGTCGTCAGCAATTTATGAGCGACAACGAACTTGGTTACACTATTAGTGGTGTTAAAGACGAAGACGGTAAAGAGCTGCGTGTAACTGTTGTTGATACTTTAATGCGCGTTGATTTAAACGAGCCATTAGAACCAGGTAAAGAAGTAGAATTTAGCATGAACTTCGCCTTCAACATTGTTGAAGAAGATGCTGTAGGTGCACGTTCTGGTTACGAGCATTTTGAAGAAGATGGCAACGATATATTCTTAATTGCTCAGTGGTTTCCTCGCTTAGCCGCTTATACCGATTATGAAGCATGGACAAACAAACCATTTTTGGGTTCTGGTGAATTTACGCTTGAGTTTGGTGATTACGATGTAGAAATTACCGTTCCTGCAGATCACATTGTATCGGCTACTGGTAAGCTTGATAACGCGAGCAAAGTACTTACAAGTACTCAGCGCAAACGTTTAAAGCAAGCTGAAACATCTAAGCGCCCTGTGTTTATTGTTAACGCAGAAGAAGCGCTAGAAAACGAAAAAGAAGGCACTGACAAAACTAAAACGTGGCACTTTAAAGCGCAAAACGTACGTGACTTTGCTTGGGCGTCTTCTCGTAAGTTTATGTGGGATGCAAAAGGCTATCAACAAGGTGGTGACGTTCAGCCTTTAGTTATGGCTATGTCGTTTTTCCCTAAAGAAGGTGGCGACTTATGGGAGAAGTACTCAACTGAAGCGGTAGTACACACAATGGAAGTGTACTCTAAGTATTCTTTTGATTATCCATACCCAACAGCTCAATCTGTTAATGGCCCTGTTGGCGGTATGGAATACCCAATGATTACCTTTAATGGTCCGCGTACTAAGCTACAAGATGATGGTACACGTACTTATTCTCAAGCTGAAAAACGCTTTTTACTTGGCGTAGTTATTCATGAAGTGGGTCATATTTATTTTCCAATGATTGTTAACTCAGATGAACGCCAATGGACGTGGATGGATGAAGGCTTAAATAGCTTTTTAGATGGCGTTGCCGGTCGTGAATGGGATCCTACTATTCCTTGGGGCGTTGAGCCTCGCGATATAGTGAGCTATATGAAGTCACAAAACCAAGTGCCAATTATGACTCAGTCAGACAGCGTACTACGTTTAGGTCCTAATGCTTATACTAAACCTGCTGCAGCACTTAATATTTTACGTGAAGTTATTTTAGGTCGTGATTTATTCGACTTTGCTTTTAAAGAGTATGCTCAGCGTTGGAAATACAAGCGCCCTACCCCAGCAGATTTTTTCCGTACTATGGAAGAAGCATCGGGTGTTGATTTAGATTGGTTTTGGCGTGGCTGGTTTTACACCACAGACCATGTAGATATCTCTGTAGATAAAGTGTATCAATTGCGCTTAGATACTAAAAACCCTGATATTGATTACAACCGTCTACGTGATATTGAAGCAGACAAGCCTACATCGTTATTTGTTGAGCGTAACCGCGCACAAGGTAAAAAAACATGGGTTGAGCAAAATCCTGATGTTACCGATTTTTATGATGAGAACGATCGCTTTACTGTCACCAATAAAGAACGTAACTCGTACAACAAGTTTTTAAAAGGGCTTGAGCCGTGGGAGCGCAAAACGCTTGAACGTGCTTTGGAAGAAGATAAAAACTATTATGTAATGGAATTCTCAAACCTTGGTGGTTTGGTAATGCCTATTTTGCTTGAGTTAACATATGAAGATGGCAGCAAAGAAGATCGTTACATTCCAGCTGAAATTTGGCGTCGTAATTACAAAAACGTTCAAAAGCTAATTATTACTGATAAAAACAAACCGCTTGTATCGGTTACTGTCGATCCAGGTTGGGAAACAGCTGACGTAGATGTTGAAAACAATAACTACCCACGCCGCATTATTCCTTCACGTATTGAAGTGTTTAAAAAGGAAAAGAGTAAAGCTAAAGTGAGTCGCGATATCATGCAAGATATTAAAACTGAGCTTAAAAGCGATGAGAAAGAAGACGAAAAGGATGACGGTGAGGAGCAGCAATAATGCGCTTTTTGCTTATTATTGTTTGTTTTTTAGTTGCTGCGCCGAGCATGGCGCATCAGCTAAAATCGTCAGTTACAACGGTGCTTTTTAATAAACGTACGCACAACATTGAGTTAATGCATCGTTTTTATTTACACGATACCGAACATGCCGTAGGAACATTGTTTAAAGGCAAAATCGATATCATTAATAATAAAGACGATCAGCAACGCTTTGCTGAGTATGTTGAATCACATGTGGCATTACAAACGTTAAATGGTAAACCTTTACCGCTTAACTTTGTTGGAGCACAAGTTGATGGTAAGTTTTTTTGGGTTTACCAAGAAGCGCCGATCCCTAAAGATATTGAAGGGATTAGAATGAGTAACGGTGCACTGCGTGATTTGTGGCCGTCTCAAGTGAATATGGTTAATGTTGAGGGCAAAGGTAAAATTAAAACTTTAAACTTTGCTCAAGACGATACTTGGCTTGAAGCTCGCTTTGAGTAAAGTTAACAATTAGTTAACTAATACCTTCCTCATAATGCGCGTATATTAAATATACGCGCATTTTTTTCTTCCATTTAAGTCATGTTCATAATTGATCTGTTATATGTAAATTTACGTAAATTTTAAGTGTTTAGTATTGTATATTTCCCTTGTTTTGCGCAATCTATAAATATGGACTAAACTTTTTATTTTTAGTTTATTATCAATAGATTGATGTGTTTATCGCATTATTAAAAATATAATTGGTGTCATTTATTCCCATTAGTTGGGTATAAGCAGTAGAGCATTTTATGTTTAAAGTATATTTAATTGATTACTATAAAATTCAAGGATTGATATGACCACTCAGATAGAAGCTATTTATGGTGTTATTTTTGATTTAGATGGGACCTTAGTATCTTCTGAATTAGATTTTTCACTAATAAAGGCACAAATTGGTTGCCCAAGTGAACAAGATTTACTTGATTACATTGCACAGCTTCCTTCCCCTTATATGCGCGAAGAGGCAATGAATATAGTTCATCAGCACGAATTAGTTGATGCGCAGCATGCTCGTATTTTACCTGGCGTAAGCGAAGCGGTAGAAGCATTAAAAGCCAGAGGAATTCCTATGGCTATTGTCACTCGTAATTTTGATAAGGCAGCTGCAATTAAGCTGCAAAATAATCCACTGCCTATTAATACTGTTTTAACAAGAAGTGATGCACCGGCAAAACCAGATCCAAGTGCTTTAAATGCAATTGCCACACTTTGGAATATTAGTGTTGAAAATTTATTATATGTGGGCGATTACCTTTACGATATTCAAGCTGCACATAATGCAAATATGCGCGCGTGTTTATATGCTCCAGAAATAACGCCAACTTATGCAGCTCAAGCTGATTACGTTTTACATGACTTTTTTGAATTAGTGGGATTAGTCGATAGTTATTCAGAAAAAATAGAGTTATGTTAAATAGCGTGCTATTTCATTTATTCTGAAATAAGTATGTAGTTATAAAAGTTTTTATTAATCAAGTTTTGCCCATTGCAGAGCTAGCCCTATACGTTTTGAGTTGGTAAAATACCGCAAAACGTAACGTATTCATTAGAGGCACAAAATGGGCAGAGCATTTGTAGTTCGTCAAAGTTCTATGATCAAAACGGCTAATGCAAAAACAAAAGTAAACTCAAGGTATGGTAAAGAGATTTACGTTGCTGCAAAAAATGGCGAACCCGATCCAGAAGTAAATCAAACACTGCGCCGCCTAATCGAAAAAGCAAAAAAAGATCAAGTTCCCGCGCACGTTATCGAAAAAGCAATTGAGAAAGCAGCCGGTGGAGCAGGGGAAGATTACTCTGTTGCACGATACGAAGGTTATGGCCCTGGTAATTGCATGGTTATTGTTGATTGTTTAACCGACAATCCAAATCGTACTATTAAAGACGTACGTTTACCCTTTACTAAAACAGACTCAAAAATTGGCACACCTGGTTGTGTAGCACATATGTTTGATCATTATGCGGTACTTGGCTTTGCGGGCGATGACGACGAAGTTGTACTAGAAGCCTTAATGATGGCAGATGTTGATGTAAGCGATGTTGAAGCCGAGGACGGTAAAGTGTCGGTATTTGCACCACCAACAGAATACTTTAAAGCTAAAACAGCTCTTGAAGGCGCATTTGAAGGCATTAACTTTGAAGTGGACGAAATTACGTTTATTCCTCAAGTTAATATTGAAATTGAAGATGAAGACGTTATTGCTAATTTTGATAAGTTTATAAATATGCTTGAAGATTGTGACGATGTACAAAATATTTATCACAATGCGATTATAAAAAACTAAATCTAAGCTGTTAAAACTATAAAAAAGCGTGTTTTGTGTGTGCAAAATGCGCTTTTTTACGTTTGAATAAATGTTAAATATTCATGCTCGTTATGTTTATTTGAATATATATTTTAAAAATGTCATAAAAGTGCTGTTATTTTAATTTTAGGCGATAAAAAACCAGCTTAAAAGCTGGTTTAGTACTTAATTTGAACTTTAGTTACTTGGTTAAGCAGTTAAAGCGTATTCGTTTTTTGTGCTTTATATTTTATACGGTAACTATGTAGTAATGGCTCGGTGTAACCACTCGGTTGTGTTACGCCTTCTAAAACCAGTGCAGTAGCTGCTTGAAACGCAATGCTATTAGCAAGTGTTTTTTCGTTTGTTGCCATTGGAGTATAGGCATTGTCGTACTCGTTTTGGCCATCCACCACTTTTGCCATTTTAGCCATTGTTGATTTTATTTGCGCCTCAGTGCAAACGCCATGAAGCAGCCAATTAGCCATGTGCTGGCTCGAAATTCGCAGTGTGGCTCTATCTTCCATTAGCCCAATATGATTAATGTCAGGTACTTTTGAGCAGCCTACGCCTTGATCAATCCAACGAACAACATAACCCAAAATGCCTTGTGCGTTGTTTTCAAGCTCACTTTGAATATCTTCTTTTGAAAGCGTTTTAGCATCTGCTATTAACGGCGGTGTAAGCAGGTCATTAAGGCTAGCAATAGTACGTTTAGCTATACTTTGCTGCTCAGTAAATACATTTACATCGTGATAATGCATTGCATGAAGCGTAGCCGCAGTAGGGGAGGGCACCCATGCTGTATTAGCTCCCGATTTAGGATGTGCTAATTTTTGATCCATCATTAATGCCATTTTATCTGGCATTGGCCACATACCTTTACCTATTTGTGCTTTATGGCTTAAGCCACAGGCAAGACCTATATCAACATTACGATCCTCATATGCTTGTATCCATGGTTGCTGTTTAATTTGTGCTTTTGGAAGCACAACGCCCGCTTGCATAGAGGTATGAATTTCGTCGCCTGTTCTATCCAAAAATCCGGTATTTATAAATACAACACGCTCTTTTGCTGCATAAATACAGGCTTTTAGGTTTACAGATGTACGGCGTTCTTCATCCATAATGCCCATTTTAAGCGTGTTTTTAGGCAGGCTTAGCGCTTCTTCTACATGGCTAAATAAAGTGTTAGTAAACGCAACTTCTTCAGGACCATGCATTTTGGGTTTTACTATATTAATACTTTGCGCGCTTGAGTTTTTTATACCTGTTTTTTTATTTAGGTCATGCAATGCCGCAGTTGCAGTAAACATGGCGTCCATAATACCTTCAAATACCGGTTTGCCGTGTAGGTCGGTAATCGCTGGGTTAGTCATTAAATGCCCAACGTTTCTTACAAACATCATACTGCGACCTTTTAAAGTAACCGTTCCACCATCGAGCGCGGTGTATATTCGGTCATTTTGAAGTGTGCGCTCTATTGTTTTATCACCTTTTTTAAACAATTCAACTAAGTTACCTTGCATTAAACCAAGCCAGTTTTTATAAACTTGTACTTTATCTTGTGCGTCGACTGCTGCTACCGAATCTTCACAATCCATAATAGTTGTCAGTGCAGCTTCTAGTACTACATCTTTTAAACCGGCTTTATCNCTTGACCAATAAGATGGTGATGATCAATGTGTAGCTCTATGTGTAAATCATTGTTTTTTAGTAGTACTACAGTAGGGTTTTGCGCTTCACCTTGATAACCAATAAGTTGCGATGGGTTAGCTAATGTAGTTTGAGAGCTATCTCGTAAAGTGATTGATAGTGCGCCATCAACTACTGAGTAGTTAGTACTTTCTATATGCGACCCATTTTTAAGTGGCAGTGCTTTATCTAAAAACTGGCGAGCGTAAGCCATTACTTTAAAGCCACGCACTGGATTGTAGGTATTGCCTTTTTCTGCACCATCATCTTCGCTTAGTACATCGGTACCGTATAAGGCATCGTATAACGAACCCCAACGCGCGTTAGCGGCATTAAGTGCAAAGCGTGCGTTGCTTACAGGCACAACCAGCTGAGGGCCTGCTGTAAGTGCTACTTCGGGCTCTACATTTTGGGTTTCAATCTCAAAGTTGGCAGGCTCTTTTACTATGTAGCCAATATCTTGCAAAAAGGTATGGTACTTAACGCTATCCCACGTTTTATTCGCTAAATGATAGTTATCTATTTGTTGTTGTAGTAACTCGCGCTTTTCAAGGAGCTCATTGTTTATAGGGGTAAGTGTTTGCACAATGCTGGCAAAGCTTTGCCAAAACTGCTGCTCATTTAAATGGGTGCCAGGTAATAATTGGTTTTTAACAAAGTCAGCGAGTTGGGTGTCTACGCTTAAACCTGAGTGTGTGAGAGTGTGGGTCATAATTGCCTTCCTTAAACGGTCGCTGTGTTGTTGTGCGCTTGTGCGTTAAGGCAACAATAACTCAAAAAGGCAATGTTGAGTGCTTTTTAGCCATTCACAAAATGTATAGCCATAATAACAACTATAAATTTACTAAATCTAGAAAAGGAGCCTAATGTTGAATTAAGCGAAACGGAGCACACACTCCTAGCCACTCTCACAACATTAAAATAATTTACACACTCGTTCGAAGGATTTTATTATGACAACATATCAACGCGAAACAGACACACTTTCTACTCTTTGCCAATCACAAGGCAGCGCATGGAAAGCCATTAACCCTGAATACGCAAGCCGTATGCGTTTACAAAACCGTTTTCGAACTGGGATTGATATTGCGCAATACACAGCAGATGTAATGCGTGAAGATATGGCTGNAAGCCTGTATACGCAGTCTTTAGGGTGTTGGCACGGTTTTACTGCGCAGCAGATGATGATGGCTATTAAGCGCCACCAAAAAACAACTAAACGCAGCTATGTATACTTAAGTGGTTGGATGGTTGCAGCGCTTCGCTCTGCATTTGGTCCACTACCTGATCAAAGCATGCACGAAAAAACATCGGTACCTGCGCTAATTGAAGAAATTTACACATTTTTAAAGCAAGCCGATGCACNAAAAGCAAGTGGCGGTGATGTTAAAGCTGTTATTGATAAAATAGATAACTTTGAAACCCATGTTGTGCCAATTATTGCTGATATTGATGCCGGTTTTGGTAACGAAGAAGCAACTTATTTACTGGCTAAAAAAATGATTGAAGCCGGTGCATGTGCAATTCAAATAGAAAACCAAGTATCTGACGCTAAACAATGTGGTCACCAAGCAGGTAAAGTTACTGTGCCGCATGAGGATTTTTTAGCAAAAATTAACGCGGTACGTTACGCCTTTTTAGAACTCGGTATTGATAACGGTATTATTGTGGCGCGTACTGACTCATTAGGTGCCAGCCTTACTCAAAAAGTACCGGTGTCGCAAACACCAGGTGACTTAGCAAGCCAGTACAATGCATTTTTAGAAACCACGCCAATTAACGGTGTTGATGATTTAAATGAAGGCGACACGGCAATGAAAATTAATGGTCAGCTATGTAAACCAACTCGCCTAGATAACGGCTTATTTCAGTTCCGCGAGGGCACAGAAAAAGACCGCGTAGTACTAGATTGTATTACCAGCTTGCAGTCGGGCGCCGATTTACTGTGGATTGAAACAGAAAAACCGCATGTTAAACAAATAGCAGAGCTGGTAAACCGGGTTAAAGAGCACGTACCAAATGCAAAACTGGTATACAACAACTCACCTTCGTTTAACTGGACGCTTAAGTTTCGTGAGCAAGTTTACCAAGAATGGGCTGATGAAGGTCGTGATCTTAGCGCTTACCCAAGTATTACTGATAATAAAGGGCTTATGGCACCAGAAATGGATGCAACAGAGCTTGCGCAAGCAGCCGATTTATTAGTGCAAAACTTCCAGCGTGATGGTGCACGTGAAGCCGGTATTTTCCATCACTTAATAACCTTACCTACATATCATACAGCAGCATTAAGCACTGATATTTTATCAGAGGGTTACTTTGGCGATATGGGAATGCTAGCTTATGTACGTGATGTACAGCGCCAAGAGATTCGTCGTGAACAAGCATCGGTTAAACACCAAGATTTAGCGGGATCTAATATGGGCGATACGCACAAAGAGTACTTTTCTGGTGATAACGCGCTAAAAGCCGGTGGTGAAGATAACACCATGAATCAATTTTAACTTCCTAACTAGATAGTGTTACTCAAGGGCCTTTAGGCCCTTTTTTATTGCTTTAATCATTATGAGATCAGATTTTAACTAACATGACTTTTTTTGGATCACGATTTAACTAACGTAGGCAATTTTTAGATCAGAGTTTAACTAACCTTACTGTAAACCCCGTTTTCGGCTTATATAGGAAGTAAAATAGTGCTAAATAGCTTAAAAAATATCGATAAGTTACTGATTTTTAGTTTATGGCGTTAAAATACTAAATTTATAAACCGATTTTTTACTAACTTAGCTACGTCACAAAACAACATTTTACTAACTGAGAGGCTATAAACAGTAGCTCAAACCGATTTTTTACCAACTCAAAGTTGTTAAAACGCTATAAACCGAAATTTTACCAACTCAACTACATGTTGAATCTTGTATTTGAGGTTATACTTATTTAAATTAATTAATATGATAAAACTGTAAACCCCCTTTACAGTTTTATGACCATAAAAAAGCCACTTAAAATAAAGTGGCTTTTCTGTTTTTACTATTTAATTAAAGAGTAAAAAATGTAATTTTAACTATTTAGTGTGTTTATCAAACCACCATTGAATATAGGCAACTTTGGTCATTAAGTTTGATGGGCGGGTTGTAATACCATGCGATGCATTAGGAATACGCACCATTGCAGTATCAACACCTTGTAGTTTTAATGCTTGATAAAACTGCTCAGTTTCTGAAATTGGTGTACGGTAGTCAGATTCTCCAGTGAGCAACATAGTAGGGGTTTTAACGTTACCAACATAGCTAATAGGTGAGCGCTTCATGTAATGCTCAATGTGATCCCATGGTTTTCCTGGAAACCAGTAATCAGCAAAAAACGGGTAAAAATCGGCAGTTAGTACAAAGCTGATCCAATTAATAACAGGCTTAGCAACTACAGCTGCAGCAAAGCGATCGGTATGACCTACAATCCAAGCTGTTAATACACCGCCGCCAGAGCCTCCGGTTACAAATAATTTAGACTCATCAATAAAACCTTTCGCTATTAGCGCATCAACGCCTGTCATTAAGTCATCAAAATCGTTACTTGGGTAATTGTGATGAATAGTTTGTGCAAATTCTTTACCGTATGAATCGCTGCCACGTGGATTCATGTATAAAACGACATTTCCTTTGGCTGCAAACAGTTGAATTTCGGCGCTAAAGTGTGGACCGTAATTAGCTACTGGACCACCATGTATTTCTAGTATTAGCGGGTATTTTTTACTGCTATCAAATTTTGGCGGGTAGGCAATCCAACCTTGAATAGGTAGCTCATCATGGCTTGATTTAATCCAAATTTCTTCAACTTTAGCGAGTTGCTTACTACCTAGTGCATCTTTATTAAGTGTAGTTAAGCGCTGTGCTTTACCGCGTTTAATAGTTGCTATATCAGCAGGGCGCTGAGTATCGGCAAGGGTAAAGGCTACTTCGCCATCTTCGCTCACATCAAAGTCGCCACCAGAATAAGGGCGACCAAATGCAACACTGCCAATTTGCTCCGTTATTATTTTACGTTTACCACTGCGTGGTTGATACGCAAGGGCGGTTTGCCCTTTATCTGCGTAGCTAAAGTACACGCCTTTTGAGTTTGCACTCCATTTTATTTGTCCTACGCTACGGTCAAAACTAGGCGTTAAACTTGTTGTGTTGCCTGTTTTTAAATCACGAATATAAAGCTGAGTGTTTTCGTAGTTAGTGCGTTTATCATCGTAACCTGTGTACGCTAAGTAGCGACCATCTGGAGATACTTTAGGTTGTTCGTCAGGTCCGTTTCGGTCTGTAACTTTAGTTATATTTTGTGTGGCTAACTCGAGCTGATAGATTTCACTGTTTGTAGGCTTTAGCAGGTTGTTTTTGTGCCTGTTTGCAGAAAAATAAAGCGATTTACCATCGTTGCTAAAACTTACATCGCCTGCGTTATCAAATTCATCATTAGTTAGTTGTGTGGCATTACCACCATTAGCATCAATCGAAAATAATTGGCTAAAGCCCTTTTGTGTGTAACCGCCACCATCTGAACGGTAGTAAACATCATCAATAAATTTAGCAGGCTCTGCCCATGTGGCACCTTTTGGTTTGCCTGGTAAGCTCACTGGTGCTGAAGTAGCACTTGGAACAAACATGCTAAATATTAATTGGTTAGAATCAGGGCTCCATGTAATCGCTCGTGGGCTAGCGGTTAAGTTACTAATTTTTGCCATGGCACCTGTTTTAAGCCATTTTATATATATTTGGCTGCTACCATCGCGAGTTGATATAAACGCAAGGCGTTGACCATCAGGAGAGAGTACTGGCGAATAATCCATATGTACGCCAGAGGTTAGCGGCTGCATTTGTTTAGTTTTGTAATCAACAGACCAAATGTTACCTACTTTGCGATCTGTTTTTATATCCATACGATTACGCACAAAGTAAACTGTTTTACCGTCTTCGGTTATATCTATCTGATTCGCATATTCTAAATTAAACACATCTTGCAGCTGTAGAGTATTTGTTTCAGCGTAGGCTAAATTGCTACAACCTAAAACGAGGCTAAGTGTTAAAAGCTTTTTCATTTTTATCCCTGTTGTTATTTTTTAATTTGCTAAGTAGTTATATGTTAGGGATTATTAAATTAACAGTAGGATGCGATGAAGCTCTTATTTAACTCTATGAGTTAAAGCTGTAAAGGGGGTTTACAGCTTATATTAAGGATTGTGATAAAAGCCTAATTTACTGATTCACAAAGTGCTTTTATATCTTTTATAAGCGCTATGCCATCGGCGTTGTCGCCATGTACACATAAGCTATGTGCGTTGAGTGTTAGTTTGTTTCCTGTTTGCGTTGTCACGCTACCATCAGATAAAAGCTGAGTAACTTGCTCTAGTAATGCCGCTTTGTTATGAACGCTGCCCTCAATTTTTCGTGAAACTAAATGCCCGTCGTCGGTGTACTGTCTGTCGGCAAATGCCTCGAGTATTAGCTCAACTCCTGAGCTTTTAGCTATTTTAATATGCTTATTGGCATTTTTAGTCGCTAAAACCATTAGTTTTAAATCTGTTGGGTAGCTGGCAATAGCATTTATAACGGTTTGTAATATTTGCTCATCAGCCATCATGTCGTTATAAAGTGCGCCGTGCGGTTTAACATAGCTAAGTGTTAAACCTTGCACTTTTGCCATACCTTCAATAGCGGCTATTTGATAATGTAGGCAGTTTGTAAGCTCTTTTTCGCTAAGTGTCATTGAGCGCCTACCAAAGCCTTGCTTATCTGGGTAACTTGGATGAGCGCCAATTTGTACGTTATGCTGCTTGGCAAGTACAAGAGTGTTTGCCATTACGTCAGCGTCACCTGCATGGAACCCACACGCAATATTAGCCATATCAATATGTGGCATTACGTCATCGTCTAGCCCCATTTTCCATGCGCCAAAGCTTTCGCCTAAATCACAATTGAGTTTCATATTAGTGCGCCTCTTGCTGTTTTATTGTGACAGGTAATACGCCGTTAGCCGTTGCTTCTCCTAGTAACACTTTTGCAAGTGCGGTAAAAGCAGGACCAGATACAATATCATTTTTATCTACATCAATATTATATGCATACGATGCAAGTACAGCATTTGCATAATCGCCAAATTTAGCAATGTCGTAAGGGGCTCTTAGGCTTATAAAAACAGTGCTTTTGTTTTCCTCTTTTGCCACTTTTAATAATGACTCAAGTGCTTTTGGCTGCTCTGCATTATTAAGCGCAAAATTAGGATCGTCTTTTAAATCATCCATACCGCCAATTTCTACTGCACTTTGATTCGGCGTTGCATTGCCGGCTATAACGACATCAGCAGCGTGTATTTGTGCTTTTGCGAGTTCAGGGTTAAACCCTTGTAGGCTGCTACAGGTATAGTTTAGTTTTTGCTGGCTAATAGCTTCAATCGCTTGCTGCATTGCCATACATTTACGCGTGTCGGGCATAATAATATGAACATTACTTCCTGCTTTTAAATTGAGCGGCAAAGTACTGTTATTATTTTTAACTTGCGTTATTGCCTCTACAGCAAGCTGCGCTTCTATTTCACGATGTGCTGCACTGCCAATTGTTTGCTTAGCATTTATGAGCGCGGTAATAGGGTCAAAATTAGTGCTTAATCTAAATTTATTTTTAAGTGTAATTATACGCTGTGCAGATTGTGCTATTTCTTGCTCATCAAGTTGGCTTGATTTAACCGCTGCAACAAGCTCTTTAATAAGGGCATCGAGCTTGTTTAAATCATCCGGTGTTCTTATTTCAAAGGGCATTAGGGCAATGTCAGCCCCAGCCGCAAACGTATTTATTACCGCTTGAGTTGGTGTGAAAAAGTTACTAATGCCAGCCATATCAAGTGCATCGGTTACTACAACACCTTGGTAATTAAGCTCACCACGTAAAATGTCAGTAATGATTGCGCGCGACATTGTTGCCGGTTTTATCATAGTTTTGCCATTAACACTTACAAACGTTGTGCTATCGAGCGCGGGATATTGAATATGCGCCGTCATTATCATGCCTGGATTTTGCTTGGCGATAATATGTTTAAACGGTGCTAAATCTTGCTCGTAAATAACCTCTTTTGCATGGTTTACTTTAGGCAAACCTGTATGGCTATCTACGTTTGTATCGCCGTGGCCTGGAAAGTGCTTTAACGAGGTAACAACGCCGTTGTTCTCAAATCCTGCAACCTGTGCGGCGCCTAATTTACTTACTAATGCTGGGTTTTCACCAAACGAACGTACGTTAATAACAGGGTTGTCGGGGTTCATGTTTACATCAACCGTGGGTGCGTAGTTTACATTGATACCCAGCGAATTTAGCTCTTTAGCTATAACAGTTGCTGTTTTTGTCGCAAAGCTTGTTCCGTGTTTTTTGTATGTTGCGCCAATCGACATATTACCGGTAAATGAGGTAGCAACATCGCGGGGTAAACGTGCTACACGTCCGCCTTCTTGATCTATAGATATAAATAGCGGCAGCTTACTACTGGACTTACTTGCAGCTGTTTGCAATTGGCTATTAAGCGTAATGGTTTGTTCTATCGATTGGGTGTTTTCAGAAAATAAAATAACCCCACCAATATCGTATTTTGCAATAGCGACGGCAAGCTCATTAGGTAACTCGGTCATTGGAGTTCGGCATTTATTACTTACTCCTTGCTGGCAAAAGTAGCGAAAGTCGAGTATTAGCTTTTGCCCAAGTTGTTGTTCAAGAGAAAGCACGGGTTTAGCAAACGAGGATTGTAATGGCATTAAGCACCCAGATAAAAAAACGATAGACGATACAATACACTTATTTAGCAAAACACACTCCAAGGCTAAAAAGTAGATAAGTGTATGCAGCTTATCTACTTTTTGGTGTAACTGCAAAGCTATACGCCAAGTGTTTTTACAAGCTTAATAGGTGCTTAAGGTGTGTATTTATTAGTAGCTTATTTGTATGTGGGGGAGCATATTTGGCGAGCTGGTATTTAGCTTAGCATTAATATTATAAACGTGTTTAAGGCGCTTTGTTGTTAGTACGTCCTCTGGTGAGCCTGCTGCTTCAATAACTCCGTTATTGATCATATAAATTCTATCTGCAAAACTCGCCGCTAATGACAGGTCGTGTATAACGGCTATAACACCAGCCCCTTGCAGTGCAATACTTTTAGCTTGAGCCATTACATCGTACTGATGAAAAATATCTAAACTTGATGTTGGCTCGTCTATTAATAAATAAGCTGGTTTGTTTGCTTTTAAACAAGGTTGAATTTGGCAAAGTACGCGGGCTAATTGCACGCGTTGCTTTTCTCCCCCAGATAACTGCGTAAAAGTATGATTTTTTAAATGAGTAATGCCCAGCGCTTGCATTGTTTGGTTTGAAAATGCTTTTAAAGCGTGTTGGCTAAACTGTGTTTGATGTGCAAAATGTGCCATATCAACAACTTCATTCACGGTAAAAGGAAAGTCGAGTTCATAACTTTGAGTGAGCACTGCGCGGCACATAGCTAAGCTTTCTACAGAATATGTATGCAGCGGTTGATCGTTAAGTGTAATGCTACCTTGTGCTAATTTTATATCGCCGCATAGTGCCTTTAATAATGACGATTTACCCGCGCCATTTGGCCCAATAATAACGACAACTTCTTTTGGTTTTACATAAAAATCTACATTACTTAATAAGCATTTAGAGCCAACGCTTGCTGATATATTGTTAGCGCACAACATTAGTGGCTCCTTTGTTTGTAGGTTTTTAATAGCATAAGTAAAAAGAATGGACCGCCAATTGCGCTAGTAATTAAACCAATAGGGAGTTCTGCTGGAAGCATTACTGTGCGCGCGAATAAATCGGCAAGGCTAAGCAGTAATGCACCGCCTAAAATACTTGCTGGCATTAAGTGCCGATGATCGGGTCCTAATATTAATCTCACTATGTGCGGCACAATAAAGCCAACAAACCCAATTATGCCCGTTATTGAAACAGCCGCTCCAGTGCACAAAGCTGTGCAGATAAAAACTTGTTTTTTAAGGCGCGTAACGTTTATGCCTAAATGCTTGGCCTGCATTTCGCCTAATAAATATAAGTTAAGTGGTTTAGCGAGGCGTATTAATAGTGCAATGCTAATTATAATTGCACAAAGCGAGGGGATCATCATTGCAAAATGATTACCAGCAAGTGATCCCATACTCCAAAATGTTAGATCGCGAAGTTGTTGCTCGTTACTAATTAAAGTTAGCCCACCAATAAATGATCCAACAATTGCATTTACGGCTATTCCTGCAAGTAATAAGCTAATAATGGTAAATTGCCCACTGTGAGCGCTTAATCTATAAATAAATGCGCATACGGCAATGCATCCAAAAAACGCACCAACAGGTACAGCGTAAACGCCAAGTGTATTACTAAAGTCAGCAAATAAAGTGGTGCCTAATACAATGGTTGCTACTGCGCCGAGTGCCGCGCCGCTCGATACGCCAATTAACCCAGGATCGGCTAATGGGNTAGCCGCGCCACAGGCAGCTAATCCAGCTCCTACTACCATTGCTAATATAATACGAGGTAAACGGATTTGCCAAATAATTGCATTTTTTAAACTGTCGCTTTCAAGATTATTAACAATAGCGATAATTTCGCTAAAACTTAAGCTAACGCCTCCTTTGCTAAGTGCTATAAAAAACATTAAAACACAGGCTAAAAATAAACACGGAATAGCCATTTTTCGCTGTTTATTTTGAGTTAGTACAGTGCTACCTAGTGCCAACATATTATTTACTCACTTAGCGCAGGCGTAGTTTCAGATGTTTTAGCAAACCTGAATTTATAACCTGCAGGCAATTTAGCCTTTGGATGCAATACGCTTGCAAGCTCTACTACTGCTTGTGGGGTACGTGGTCCCATTCCTAGCAAGTAGCTCCCATCAAAGCTATAAACTTGCTCATTTTTAGCCGCATTAGAAAATTTAAAATGATCTAACTTAGTAATGTTGGTCAGCGGATCATCGCCATGGCGACCCATAGTAATAATAACATCGGGATTAAATGCTAATGCCGCTTCGGTTGAAAGTGGCTTCCAGTTATCTAACTGCTTGGCGACTATATTAATACCGCCTGCGGCGTTAATTAATTCATTTGCAGAAGTATGTGCACCGGCAACAATGGGTTGTCCGCTAGGTACACTTAAAATAAATAATACACGAGGCTTATAATCTGATTGCGATAAAACATAGTGCAGTGCGTCTCTATCGGCTTTTAAACTATTTGCTAAAGCTTGACCTTTAGCAGGTACATTTAGTAATTCTGCAACATGGTTTATTTTATTTTCGATACCTAAAAAATTATCCTCGTCTGAAAGAATAACCATATTAACGCCCGTACTTTGCAGTTGTGTAACTACTTTTTTAGGGCCTGTATCGGCTTCTCCTAAAACAAGATCTGGAGTTAAAGAAAGTATACCCTCGGTACTTATTTTTCGTACGTAACCTATTTGTGGTTTTTGTTTTGCGGCGACGGGAAATACACTTGTGCTATCTACCCCTACAATTCTGCTTTGCTCGTCAAGCGCATAGATTATTTCGGTTATTGATCCCCCTGATACAACGATCCTTTGTGGGTTTGGCTCAGCAGCTTTTGCTAAACCTGTTGTTAACAAGCTTATGACGACTAAATATACAAATAGGGGTTTCATAACAAATCCGATGTTGGTACTATAAGTTAATGCAAATACTAACAGTTATCATTTATATTTAATAGTTATGAAGTTTATTATTTTTGTTTTTTGCTCCGCACTTATTCACTTTATTGGTTTATTTATACAAACCGAAACGGATACACCTATTACATTTTTAGAAGGTCAAAAAGCCGATAGGGTATCTATAAATTTGATTGATTCGCAACCAGTTATAAGCCAAAGTCCAGCTCCAAAGGCAAGTGTACAACCTGTATCAGCAGTTAAACCTACGCTAAACACTGAATTTTCGGGAGAAAAGCAGCACGTAAGTAAAGTAGTGAAGCCAGATGATAAACCCGTAACTAAGCCTGTTATTAAAAAAGAACCTTCTAAAGTAAAACCGCAATTAAAGCCGATGGTTAATCAGGAAGTAGTACTTAAAAATGAGCTTGTAGTAAATAACTCAGCACAAAGTGAAAAACCGCCAGAACCTAAAACACCAGATACCAAAGCTGACTCGGTTAAAGCTCCTGCACCAATGTCCTCTGCGGCTAAATTAAGTGAGCAAAACTCTGCAACGAGTCAGTTAGTAAAAATAGCCACATTACCTTTATTTAAAGCGCCAAAACCGGCTTTATCTTACCCATTACGCGCAAAAAAAAGAGGTTACGAAGGTATTGCTATGCTGCAAATAGAGCTCAATAAAAATGGCGAAATTGCCAAGCTTACACTGTTAAAAAGCAGCGGTTTTGCTGAGCTTGATAAAGCTGCACTCAATAATGTAGCGCAATGGCAGTTTTATCCAGTGTTAAAAAACAACCATCCAATAAAAGCATTGTTTAGCGTACCAATTAAGTTTTCGTTAAACGCATAATTAAGAGTATTCAAATGGAATCTGTATTTAATGCCATTGGCGTAATGGCTTGGCCATTATTGTGTTTATCAATAATTGCATTGGCTATTGTACTAGAGCGCAGTTACGTACTTGTATTTGCTAAGTGGCAGTTACAACAGCACAAGGCAGGGAGTAGCCAATTTGCAAGCGCACTTAAAAGCAGGCAACAACAACCCAGTGAGCAGCGCTTACTGTGGTGCCAATTATATTTGCAAGATTGTGTAGTTAATTGGCGTAAGCGATTAAATATGCTTAGTTTACTCGCCTCTTTAAGCCCATTAATGGGATTGTTAGGAACCGTATGGGGGTTAGTGGTGATGTTTAAAAATATTGCACAAACAAATCAAGCCGNCTCCTGCATTATTAGCAGATGGATTGTGGGAAGCTATGTATTCAACTATGGCCGGGTTGGTTATCGCTATTCCGTGTTTATTAGCCAGTGGATTATTAAACGGTTTACTTGATGGGCTGCAAAATGAATTTACGCGAATTATTAATCACTTAAATTATAAATTTACATTTAACGAACTTCCTCATGCTTGAGCTACCAACAACCAATTCAAAAACAGTTTTATTACCCGATTTAACTGCTTTATTAGATGTACTGTTTATTTTATTGGTGTTTTTATTGCTCACCGCAGCAGTAAAATTAAATATGCTTGATGTCACGTTGCCTGACACCGGCAAAAACACGAGCACACCGGTGCAACAGGTTGATGTACAGGTACTAAGTGTACGTATACATAATGGCAAAGCACAATATGGACTCGAACAACAATTATATGACTCCCTAAGTAGCGCCATAGCAGGGTTAAAAGTAGTAAAGCAAGACATTCCTCTTTATTTAGCGGTTGATGAGCAAGTACCAAGTGGAGATCTTGTTGCATTGTTAGCGGCACTTTCAGCAGAAAAATATCAAATTGCAAATATTTTAGTTAAAAGCGAGTGATAATTATTATCATTTAAGTGTTATTTTGTTATAGTGCATCCGCTTTAGGTTACTAGGGGCTACGGCTAAAGCGTTATGTAACTAAACACTGACCAAGTGCGGTGTTTAAACTAAATAAAACTATAAATGGAGTTAATTATGCGCCTTTCAAAACTGGCTTTATGTATTGCCAGCGTTTCAATGCCTCTTATGGCTGCTGAGCCTGAAATAACAAACAGTTCAGACACACAAACCCCAGTAACAGCATTAGATGCCGTAACAGTAACAGCTACGCGTACCGAAAAATCAGCTTTAAATTCAGCCCAAGCAGTTAACGTTATTACCGAACAACAAATAGAGCGAGTACTTGCCAGTACTTTATTTGACAGCCTAACTAATGTTCCTAATGTTACATCAACGGGTGGGCCTAGAAGTGGGGGGCAAAAATTTAGCGTACGAGGCTTTAGTGATGCTGAAGATGTATTAATAAGTGTAGATGGCGCTATTCAAACTTTTGAAAAGTATAGAATGGGTAGCTTTTTTTCAGACCCTGAACTTTATCGCTCTGTGAGTATAAAGCGCGGACCAAGCACAGTGTTACATGGCGGTGGTGCACTTGGTGGCGTGGTAGAAATGGAGCTTAAAGATGCGAGCGACTTTTTAGCCCCTAACGAAAAAGCGGGCGCCAAGGTTAAGCTTGGGCACCATGGTAATAATAATGAAAATAACGGTACTGTTTACGCCTATGCCAGACCAACTGAGTCACTTGATTTAGTTGCCGCTTATGTAAAAAGAAGCAGTGACGATTTTGAATTATCAAATGGTGAAACATTTGATAACTCTGGTATTGAAGCCGAATCGTTATTACTTAAAGGTGAATATTACTTAAATGAAGACTCTCTTATAGGGGTTTCTTATACAAAAAGTGAAGACAGCCAACGAACTGAGTTTAACACTACCGATCCTGGTGCGTGGGGAACCGTTTATAGAACCATAGAGCAATCAGTTACTAATTTAAGTTACGAGCTTAACCCTGCAAATAACCCTTATGTAAATCTAAATGCGCGTTTTGGTTATAGCCAAAGCCATGTTACTGAGAGCGATGGGTCGGGTACGTTAAAAGATTTTATTGGCATAGCCTCTAATTACGAATACAACATAGCTACATTAGATATAGCAAACACTTCGGTACTTAATAAACATACTTTAACGTATGGCGTTCAATATTCAGATAAAGAACGTGTTGGCTCAAAGCTAAGTTACCCTTGCCTAAATTTAGACTTTCAAACATATGAGTGTATTGAATACGCAAACGATGCTGTACAAGATGAAATAACGTCTCAACCAGGCGGCACGCAAAAGCGCTTAGGTGTTTACATTCAAGATGAATTTACATGGCAAGCACTTACACTAACGGGTGGGCTACGTTTTGAAAAATACAAGACAACAGCAACCTCAAACTTTAATGCGTTATTTAGCGAGTTAGATACCGAAACAGAGCACTCTCAAGTTGTACCCGCTATTACAGCTAATTATCAATTAAATAAACAATTCGCTATTTTTGCAAGTTATCAAGAAGGGTTTAGAGCACCATTAATAGATGAATTGTACGACCAATACAGTGGTCGCGATCCTGCTTTAGACTTGCAAGTAGAAAAAAGCAGTAATAAAGAAGTTGGCGTAAGTTATCAAACGCTCAATGTGTTTACTAATAGAGATGCGCTAACGGCTCGGTTTATTTACTTTGATATAGATGTGGATGATGAAATTCAATCAGACACAAGCAACACAACTAACCCTTCACCGTCTCCACGTTATAGCAATATTGGCGACAATCAGCGCGATGGTATTGAGTTTGAGGTTAATTATGCTCACACCATTGGTTATGCCAACCTCTCTTACAGCACTATTTCAGGAGAGGACGAAAATAATGAATCTTTGTGGTATTTACCTGCTGATAAATTAGCGCTTGATGCTGGTTTAAACTTTTTTGACGATACCGTTAAAACAGGCCTTAGTATTCAAAATATTGATAAGCGTACTGTGTTTGTTAGTGGTAACGAGGAGCAACAAAAAGGTTATACATTAATAGGTATGAATGCTAGTTGGGATATAAACAAGAGCTGGAACGCACGGGTCGCTATTGATAATTTATTTGATAAAGAATACCAAGTAATAGCAGGCACCGGTGGTGGAATTGGTGATTACGGTGTAGGTCGTAATATTAAAACCCAAGTTAGCTTTAGATTTTAAATTGCTGCTGCAGCATTTGGTGTGTTGCAGCTTTTTTAGGAGCATATAATGAACACGTTACTCAATCAATACCAAGCCTTAAAAGTAGAACAACCGACTATTAAAGCGGTTGATGCCGCTTTAAAACTAGCTACTTCCGAAGCACAATTAGTTGCTGCACAAGTAGGCATTAGCGCAATTAAACTCGATATAAACCATATCGAAAGCATACTTAAAGGCTTGAAAAAACTTGAACATGTTATGGCAATGACTCGAAACGAGCTTGTTGTAAACGAAATTAAAGGTTGTTACGAGAAGCTTTATACATCAGAGCGTAACAATCAGAAAATGGCGATAGCTATAAATCCAGGTGGAATAGACCTAAGACTATTTTTATATAAATGGGCGAGTGTATTCGCCGTTAAGCTAAATAACATGGTAAGTATTCAGTGTTTTGACAAGCACGGCCGAGCTGTTCATAAAATATTTAGTACAGAGCAAACCAATTTAACTGCATACGATGCATTAATTAATAAATACAGCGACAGTGAGCAAAGCACTACTTTAACTGTTGAGCCAAAAGTTATAGATGAATTAAAATTTAAGCCTCTAGAGGCTATTAATGTAACGGGCTTTTTAAAAGCGTGGGAAAACCTTCAAGATGTGCATCATTTTCCTGCATTGTTAACCGAGTTTGAAATAGGTAGAACACAAGCTCTTGAGCTAGCACAGCCTAGGTGGGCACAAGAGATCTCTCCTATAAGTTTGCCATTTATATTTGAAACATTAAAAGCACAGCAAAATGAAGTGATGATTTTTGTAAATAACGATGCCGCAGTACAAATATATTCAGGTACATTAATTAACTTAAAACAAGCAGGACCTTGGTATAACGTACTGGATGATGACTTTAATTTACATATTAAAAGTGATGATTTTGCGCGTGCGTTTGTTGTAATAAAACCAACTGATAATGGCGAAACACTTGTTCATTCTATTGAGTTTTTTGATGAGCAAGGAAACACAGTAATGACTTTATTTGGTCGAAGGGTTGAAGGTAAAAAGCAATCAACTGATTGGGTTGAGTTATGCGAGCAACTTAAACAAAAGAATTTAGCTGCTTAGTTTTAACGTAATAATTATGACTTAAATATAGCGATAAATGAGTGCTGAAATTAAGCTCGGTGCACCTTAAATTAAAGGTTGTGATGTTTATTGCTATATTTTTACTTATTTTTATAAAATATTAGCTTACGAGAGATTGAGCTTACTAAGTTAAAGCCTCCCTTGTATGAAAAACATTTCCCTTAAAAGATCTACACCTTTAAAATATATGGCTAAGCTTAAGTTGTGTGTAAAACCTTAAGCTTAACTATTTTTAAAGGAGTAAGAATGTTGTTCTTATAGATGAAATTTAAAGCAAAATATATTTACATAGTATACATATCTAATTAAATCGAATATGGAAACCAGCTGTGTGTAAACGAATGTAAATCCCCATTCCTGCAATAAAAAAGTATTGTGAGTAATTCACTTAGTTTTATAGAATATTGATAATGTTGTTTTGTTTTCATTAAAGTTGTTTTAAATCAATTCCTAACATGTTTTTTTCTTGTGTTTTATTTTTATTCTATTTTGCTTTTTTACTAATATACCTCTTGTTTTTTTTCATACTAAAAATTAGAACTCTCATGATTCCCTATAAAAGCCTATGCACACTGGATTTACATTTTAATGACATGTGTTATCTTTCGAAAATAACCTCATTTATTTATTTTAATTTAAATCCACTTGAATTTTTTAAATAAATTATCAAAAAATAATAATTAAATGCGTATAAAAGCGCAAGGAGTGTTCAGTGAAGACCCAAGTAGCATTAGCTGTTTCAGCAGCATTATTAACAGTATCATTAAGTTCTGTAGCCGGCGGAAGCAGTGTTCATCAACAAATAGCACTCGCAAAATCAGCAGTTGATAAAACTAAAGCATCATCTAGCTCAATTACTAGCGTAGTTAAAACAGCAAAAAAAATTGTTGTTGAATCAGACCTAGCATCAGGCGAATACACTTACATTGTTCGTTTAGCCGATCTTCCTTTAGCAACCTACGATGGTAGTGTTGTTGGTTTTGCCGCTACAAGCCCTAAAATAGCTAAAAAAGAACTTTTTTCAAAATTAGCTAATAGCAAAATGAGTTCGCAACAAGTACGTAATGAATTACGTTTAGATGTTAAATCTACAGATGCAGTTCAATACACTAACTACCTTGAAGATAAACAGCAAAACTTCCTTTCTAAAGCTCGCCTTTCATTGGGTAAACAAGCAAACGTTGTATATAAATATAAAAATGCATTCAACGGTGTTGCTATGCGCTTAACTCAAGAGCAAGCTGTAAAATTAGCTGCTTTAGATGGCGTAGAATATGTTGAACGTGAACGTATGGAAACAATGGACACTGATACAGGTCCTATCCATATTGGCGCTACTCAAGTATGGCAAGGCGAAGGCAATTCAGCTACTAACATGGGTGAAGGCGTTATTATTGGTGTAATTGATAGTGGTGTAAATACAGACCATGATTCATTTGCCGATATTGGTGGTGATGGCTACAACCATACTAACCCATGGGGCGAAGGTAATTATGTAGGTGATTGTGCCGCTGATTTTGTTGAACTATGTAACGATAAATTAATTGGTGTTCGTTCATACGCAAGTGTTACTGATAACTATGACGATGTAGAAGTGTTTGGTACTACACCGCCAGCTAAAAATGGTGAAGATTACGGCGGTCACGGTTCACATACTGCAAGTACAGCAGGCGGTAATATTTTAAAAAATGTACCGTTAATTGCACTAGAAACTGGTGTATTAGAAAGTGACGGTATTGTTAATGATACATTTTCGTTTGAACAAATATCTGGTGTAGCACCGCATGCTAATATTGTTGCTTACCAAATTTGTAGCCCTGGTAATGCTGATGATAAATATACGGGTTGTCCTGGGGCAGCTATTGTTGCAGCTCTAGACGATGCAGTTGCTGATGGTGTTGATGTATTAAACTACTCTATTAGTGGTGGCGGTAACCCTTGGGCAAGTGCTACTGAACTTGGTTTTTTAGCAGCACAAGAAGCGGGTATTTTTGCCGCAGTATCTGCGGGTAACGATGGTCCAGAAGCGTACACAACATCAAAAAATGCACCTTGGTATACTGTTGTTGGTGCTTCAACGCATGGTAGATCATTAGATAGCTTTGTTACATTTAACGATGAAGCGTTTGCATATTCAAACGGCACAGGTCCTGTGTTTACTGAAATTGTAACTGCTTCTCCTATTACCTCTTTATCTGTTGATGCAAATAACTTTGAAGGCTGTAGTGCTTTCGCTGCTGATTCATTTAAAGATGCTGTTGCTGTAATTAGTCGTGGTGCATGTGCATTCTCAGATAAAGTTGCTAATGCAACTGCTGCAGGTGCTGCTGCCGTTATTGTTTACAATAATACTGATGGTGATACACGTCTTACTATGTCAGGCTTAGAAGGCACAACTATTCCTTCTGTAGCTATATCTGAAAACTCAGGTAAAGATTTATTAGATGCATTAGCTTCTACTTCAGGCATGACAATTTCTATCGACCCTGCAATCACTTTGGTTGTTGGTCAAGCTGACGATATGGCTGACTTCTCATCTCGTGGTCCTAACAGCACTACTGCTGATATTATGACTCCTTCTGTTACAGCGCCAGGCGTATCAATTTATGCAGCTTACAATGACCAAGATTTTGGTAATGATGTAACTGCTCCTTCTCCAGGTGACTTTGCCTTTTTACAAGGTACATCAATGTCAGCACCTCATACTTCAGGCGCTGGTGCGGTATTAAAATCTGCACATCCTACATGGACACCAGATAACATTCGTTCAGCACTAATGATGACGGCTACAACCGATGTACGTAAAGAAGACGGTTCAACACCAGCTGACGTATTTGATATGGGCTCAGGTAGTATTCGCGTTAATTTAGCGACTAATACGGGTCTAATCATGGATGAAACGTTTGGTAACTACATGAAGGCAAACCCAGCAACGGGTGGCGTTCCTTTATCACTAAACATTCCTTCAATGACAAATACACAATGTATTGATACGTGTACTTGGACTCGTACATTTATGGCAACTAAAGATGCTAACTGGACTGCAACGCCAGTATCAACATCTAATAATATGTCATTAACTGTTTCACCAACTAGCTTTGATATTAAAGCGGGCGAAACACAAACAGTAACGGTAACTGCTGATGTAAGCGCATCTGCTGCAGATGTATGGAACTTTGGTAGCCTTGAACTAACTTCAGCCGGTTTACCAGATGCTCATTTACCGATTTTAGTGCAAGTAGCTGAAAGCAACTTACCAGAAGCATTATCGGTAGCGGCATCTCGCTCAAGCGGTACTTACACATTTACAGATTTAATGTCTAAGAGTTTAAATAATATTGAAGTTGGTGTGTTTGATAAAAGCTCTGACTTAGTTGAGCCTCAAACAGTATTTGTTGAAGATGGGGATTTAGACTTTATAGTACTTACTTTTGATGAAGTTGTACCAAATGTTGTATTTAGTACTTCATCAGCAACAGCGCCTGATATAGATTTACGAGTTTTAGATGGCGAGTTTAATAATATTGGTAGCAGTGCTGGCCCTAACTCAAACGAGTCAGTTACTTTCCTTAATTTACCAGCAGATACTTACTACATTGTTGCAGACAGCTTTACTGCATCAGCACCAGGTGCTATTGATGAAGTTGTAATTAGTGCAGCGTCAATCTTAACAAATGAAGATTCTAAGAGTGATACTGTTAGCGCTAGTGTTGAAGAAAGTAATGGTTCATTTGACTTAACGGTTACATGGTCTGATAACGCAAGTAGCAGCTCATTATTATCGTTAAAATCAGGTGATGGCTCTACAGAAGTACAAATTCCGTTAACAGTATCGTTCGCAAATGATGAAGTAATTGAAACTGTATCTGACGAGATAAAAGCTGAAAGCCAAGTAATAATGCCTGGTGAAGCTCAAGCTGTTAGCTTTGATATTGAGCCAAACTTTACCAATGCCGATAAGGTTTACACATTAAAAGCAATGGTTACAGAAGGACAAGAAATAGCTAACGTTGATAACGATGGCGTTGTAACTGAAAACACCGTTGAGTGGACTGTTACACGTGTAGCGGGTGAATCAACAGAGACTATGTCAGTGGGCTTTGATTTAATTCCTAGACAGTCAGGAACTAACAAAGAACTAGTGTTAACTAATACAATTGATGGCAGCACAGTTGAATCTACTTATAGCTTTGGCGTTGTAGAAGTAGCTCCAGTAGCTGCAGCTAACGATGTATCAAGTGCGCGAGAAGGCACTAGCGTAACTATGGATGGTTCTATCTCTAGCGATGCTAACAACGATGCATTAACTTACGCTTGGAAACAGTTATCAGGAACCCCTGTTAGCTTAAGTGGTAGTGGTTCATCAATTAGCTTTGAAGCACCACAAGTTTCTGGTGATGAAGTAATTGCTTTCCAACTAGAAGTTAGTGATGGAAACGGTAACTCAGATACAACAGTAGCAACTGCAACTATTACAGAAAACAAAGGTAGCAGTGGTTCATTCGGTTGGTTAATAGCATTATTAACTCCTGTGTTATTTGCTCGTCGCAGAAAAAATAACTTATAATTTTTATTAATAAATAATATCTTATAAACAAAAGCCATTAACATTGCGTTAATGGCTTTTTTCTTATCTTTAAACTTATTTATAGGTTTAAAACCTAAATATAAAATCTTTACTCTATCTACTTATAAAGCCCTCAAGCGTGATCATTTACAAAGCTTCAGATTGTTAATTAAACACATGTGTAACTCTAATGTTAATATTTGATGTGTAAATATTCGCATAATCATATTTGAACAGTTATAATTGCCGGCTTTACATACATTTATTAGCGTGAATATTTTAAGCCGCGCTTTGGAAGACAATACTTTGCGGTATAAACTATTAGCGGCTCTAAACCTTCGGTTCCTTATTTTACTTTTAGCACTCACCGCTTCTTTGAGTGCACTTATAAGTGGTTTTTATTCTACTTATCAAGTACAAAAAGAGCAGTTAATGAGTTATACGCTAAGAAGTAATTATGCTTATGCTAGTAAACTTGCTTCAACAACCGATAATTTTTTAGAATCTGCAATGCAACAAATTGCTTATTCGGCAAAAATAATAGAAAAAAAAATTGAAGACGATAACTTGTTAAATGATGAAGTTATTCGCCTAAACTTACAAACCAATAGCTTCAACTCCGTTGTAATTAATAAGGGCGGTATTGTTGTTGCTACCTCTCCAGAATTACCTGAACTGATCAATCAGCCCCTTTCATCGCCTGGTGCACTGCAAGCTATGCATGAAAAGCGACCTTTAATTAGTGACCCTTATATGTCGGCTTCGGGTAACTTAATCATTTTTATCTCCCATCCATTATTTAATACTAAAAATGAGTATTTAGGATATATAGGCGGCTCTCTTTATTTAAATGAGCGTAATATTTTGAATGATTTACTTGAACAGCACTACTATCAAGGGGGAACATATATTTATGTAATTGATGTGAATAAACGCATACTTTATCACCCTGATCCTAAATATATTGGTTTATACACAGGCGATAATTCTATGCTTAGTAATGTTATAGCAGGGAATGCGGGGACTTCAGAAACTACAAATAGAAATGGGGATAGAATACTTGCTGGATTTGCGCCTGTTACACGAGCAAAATGGAGGGTTGTAGTACAACGACCTGTTAAAGCGACACTAGCTTCTCTGGATTTACTCATAGTAGAGGTTATTAAACGTACATTACCCTTAGCTATTGTTACTTTTATTTTGATTGGTTTTTTTGCTCATTTTATTTCTAGGCCGCTTAAACAACTAGCCGATAGAGTTAATACGCTAGATGACCCTGCAAGTATTGAAAAACTCAAAAATGTTAAATCGTGGTATTTTGAAAGCCAAAGATTAAAGCTTGCGATGCTTAAAGGTGTCAATATTTTACAAATGCAAATAGGGCAATTACGCCACGATGCAGAAACAGATCCTTTAACCAATACCCATAACCGTAGAAGCTTAAATGGTTTACTTAACCAACTTGTAGTAAAAAAAACACCGTTTGCGCTTTTAGAAATTGATATTGATTTTTTTAAACGTGTAAACGATACCTTTGGACATGATGTAGGTGATGAAACACTTAAATCACTTACTAATATTATTAAAAAGCTCTCTCGAAAAGACGATATTGTAGCGCGTATTGGTGGTGAAGAATTTGTGCTTGTTTTACCCAATGAAAGCAGTGAAAGTGCTTTAAAAATAGCTGAACGACTGCGCATGACAGTTGAGTCAACAAATATTAAAACCATTGGCTTTATTACTATTTCTATTGGGATTGCAACATGGCCCAAACATAGCAACGACATAGGTCAGGTATATAAATGTGCAGATAAAGCGCTTTATCATGCGAAAGAGCATGGTCGAAATCGTTGCGTAGTTGCACAAGATAGTTAAACTATATTATTTGATCATGACCCATCTCAAGCGGCTATTTAAACACTCACAGTGTTGTATTTACTTACAGTCTCCTTACTGTGATATGTAAATTTGCTTTGTTATTCCTATGAGCTGTTTTTCTGAATTTTTTATTTTAATTAAGCTCCCTTAAGTTTTCTTTAAGTTTCATTCGTTAAGTTTTAATCCTGAAACATATACAGGTTTAATACGAGTGAAGTTTATGCAATTAGCACATACCTCTGCATCATCAAACATCATTGATAAAAACACTCAATTTATGAGTGCAGATGTAAATGGTGAGCACCGCCAAACACTAGAAAGCGCAGTGAAAAAAGGTTTTTTAGCAGCTTACAATGCAACGCTTACCACTTTTATGCCTTTATTATGCCAATACAAAACACCTGTTGGACAATGCACACTCGGCTTAAGGCAGGCATTAACACCTTTATTTATTGAACAATATTTAGCCGCGCCAATAGAGCACTTTTTACAAGAGCCAGTATTGCGCAATCAAATTTTTGAACTTGGTAATTTGTGCTCTACACATCGCAGGGCAACCCTTGCGCATTTTATTGTGGTTAATGAAGCTTTGCAAAGTATGGGAGCTAAGCATTTAGTGTTTTGCGCAACTAAAAAGGTTCGCGCTTTATTACGCTTATTAGGTGTTAAATGCACAGAAATAGCCTTAGCTAACGGCTCTGTAGTTGCAAGCCCAAAAAGCTGGGGAAGCTATTACGATAATCAACCTACGGTGTGTATTGTTAGTTTAGAGCAAGCACATCAGCAAGTATTAAATACACCAATGCTTTATAACTTAATGCAACAAAACCGTTCTGAAATAAACTCATTAGTGAATGCGTTGGTAAATGTATGAACTACTTTAATACGCAAACTACTGAACCTGTAATTATTGCTCATATCAATGATCAAACACATAAAATAACGGGTGTAGAATTTAATCAGCAAATACAAAAGTTGGCTCATACTTTACAAGATCTTAATGGCAATACAGTTGCTTTTAAACTTGATAACTCACCTGCATGGTTAACTTTAGATGCAGCTTGCGAAGTGGCTAATAAAATAGCAGTACCCATAGCTCGATTTTTTAATAACCAGCAAACACAGTATGTATTAACCCAATGTGGCGCTAATTTATTTGTAAGTGATATGCCGCAAGATGCTTTAGGTATACCTGTGGCATCAATTACGCTATTTACAAAACATACTCTGTATATTTATGATCTTATAGCTGCAAAACCAGTTAGTTACTTTTTTGGTACACAAAAGGTAACGTTTACGTCTGGTTCAACTGGGCAACCTAAAGGTGTGTGCTTATCTGCAAATAGCCAAATGCAGGTTGCGCAATCGCTTTGCGATAAAATTAATATTAGTAATCCTATTCATCTATGTTTACTACCGCTTGGCGTATTACTTGAAAATATAGCGGGTGTATACGCGCCTTTAAAAAGTAGCGGTACGGTGCATGTTATGCCATTGAGTGAACTTGGATTTGTAGGGTCCTCTTTACAAAATCCAAAGCAACTCATTGCCGCTATAAATAAAGTACAACCAAATACCCTTATTTTAGTCCCTGAACTATTAACCTGTTTAGTTACTTTTGCTGAGCAAGGTTGGCAGCCACCAAGTTCATTACAGTTTATTGCTGTAGGAGGGGCACTGGTTAGTGAAGTACTAATAGCAAAAGCACGTAGCTTAAATTTACCTGTGTACCAAGGTTATGGCTTGTCAGAGGCAGCCTCTGTAGTGAGTTTAAATACTCCAACAAGCGATAATATTCACAGTGCTGGTTCTGTATTGCCTCATATTCAAACCAAAATCAAAGATGGTCAGCTTTTTATAAAAGGTGATTTGTTTTTAGGTTATTTGAATCACCAACCACAAGATAAAGAACAGTGGTACGCAACAGGTGATTTAGTCGAACAACATAACAATACGTTATTTATCAAAGGCAGATTAAAAAACCTGATTATTACCAGTATGGGGCGCAACGTAAGCGCCGAATGGCCTGAATCTTTATTGCTTAGCAAAAGTAATATTTTACAAGCGGTAGTATTTGGTGAAGGAAAACCTTTTTTGACGGCTGTTATTTACGCACCACAGAGCACTAGTAACAACCTAGTATCCCAACATATTGAGGCGATAAATCAACAGCTACCCGATTACGCCCAGGTTAAAAAATGGCATCGCTTAACATCCCCTTTAAGTGTGCAAGAAGGGTTGCTAACAGCTAACAATCGTCCAAAACGAGAGGCTATTTATAAGCTGTTTAGTGATGTTTTTGATCAATTTTACCAATTTGGAGAAGTCGTTAATGAGTGATTTTTTTAACACCCTTAAAGAGCAAACTAAACAAGAGCAAGATTATTTACTTGCAGCACCTATTATTCAACGTGTTTTTAAAGGTGAAGCAACACTTGAAGAATATGCATCATTTTTAGCGCAAGCATACCATCATGTAAAACACACAGTGCCTTTAATGATGTCGGTAGGGGCGCGATTAACCGACGATCAAGAATGGCTACGCGAAGCAGTTGCTGAGTATATTGAAGAAGAAATTGGTCATCAAGAATGGGTGCTTAACGATATTGCAGCGTGCGGTTTTGATAAAGAAACAGTGCGGTGTAGCCAACCTCAATTTGCCACCGAGATGATGGTTTCTTATGCATACGACAGTATTGCGCGTAAAAATCCATTAAGCTTTTTTGGCATGGTGCACGTGCTCGAAGGGACTTCCATTGCACTTGCTGATGGTGCTGCATCAAACATTGCAAACGCTGTAGGTTTACCTAAAAAAGCATTTAGTTATTTAACCTCTCACGGTGCGCTTGATATAGAGCACGTTAAATTTTTTCAAAATCTAATGAATCAAATAACAAACGACGCTGATCAGCAAGCTATTGTTAATGGTGCTAAGCGTTTTTATCGTTTGTATGGCGATATATTTCGCGCCTTGGATGACGAACCCTTTTTTAAGGGCGATTCTCAAGAGCAATTAGCATGAACAGTTCATTATGTGTGCTCACTGGTGCAACCGGAGGAATAGGGAAAGCGATTGCACACGCATTATATACACAAGGTTGGAAATTATTACTTGTAGGTCGAAATACCCAAGCGTTAGAAGAGCTGAGTACTGCATGCCCAGACAGTGAAATATTTACTGGTGATTTAACAGATGATGCCACACGAATCAACTTAGCAATAAAAGCAAAGCAACTCGGTGGTGTTAAATTACTTATTAACAATGCAGGTGTTAACACAATGCAGAGTTTAGAGCGCACGAGTAGTGAGGAAATAGACTGCATGCTAAACACTAACTTGTCGGTGCCAATTAAATTATGCCAACTATTTTTAGGGCAGTTGCAGTTTACCAAAGGCACCATAGTCAATATTGGTTCATCGTTTGGCAGTATCGGTTACCCGTTTCAAACACTTTATTGTGCAAGTAAATTTGGTCTACGTGGCTTTACTGAGGCGTTATCTCGTGAGCTTAATGGCTCAGGTGTTAAGGTCGCTTATTTAGCGCCAAGGGCAACCGATACGGCTATTAATAATGATAAGACCCGCGCGATGAATAAAGAGCTCGGTAACAAAATGGACTCACCAGAGTTAGTTGCAAAAGAATTATTGATACTTATAAATTCGAATCAGACAAGACGTTTTATAGGTTTTCCTGAAAAGTTATTTGCGCGTATAAACGGGGTCTTCCCAAATATTGTAGACAACGCAATAGCTAAACAACTACCTAAAATAAAACGCTTTTTAAACTAACAAAAAATATTGAGGATAATACTATGTACAAATTAACCTTCGCAGTATATTTAATACTAACAAGTGTATTTTCATCTGTAGTTTTTGCTGATGAGGCTCAAGAGCTTGCGATAATTCAAAAGCAATGGGCTGTGGCAAATTACGAACTTGAAGATAAAGCGCAGCTAGACGCCTTTACTAAATTGAGCGAACAAAGTGCACTGTTTGTTAAAAACTATCCAAACTCAGCTCAAACACATATTTGGCACGGCATTGTTTTAGCTAGCTTTGCAGGGGCAAAAGGCGGGTTAGGGGCATTAGGTTTGGCTAAAGAAGCAAAAGCATCGCTTGAGCAAGCACTAGAAATTGATGGCACATCGCTAGGTGGTTCGGCTTATGCAAGCCTTGCAACGCTGTATAGTAAAGTTCCTGGTTGGCCAATTGGCTTTGGCGATGACGATAAAGCCGCAAAATTATTCAAACAAGGACTCGCTTTTAATCTAGAAGGGATTGATACTAACTACTTATATGGTGAGTATCTATATGACGAGGGCGACTACAAAGAGGCAAAAGCGCGTTTACTTGTAGCACAAGCCGCTGGTATTCGTGAAACACGTCCTAAAGCCGATGAATATCGCCAGCAAGCAATTAGCCAGTTACTGGTAAAAGTTGAAAAGAAACTAAAGCGATAATAAAAGAGGTCATACGCTAAATCATGCATTTACTTTTGGTAGAAGATGACCACCTAGTGGCGCAAGGGCTTAGTCGCTCTTTGCGTCAAGAGGGTTACAGCGTAGAGCACAGTGGCACAATTAAACACGCTTTACAGTGTTTAGAAAGTGGTGAAATTGAACTGGTAATACTCGATTTAGGGTTACCTGATGGTGATGGTTCGCAAATTTTAAAGTACATTAAATCGCAAAAAAAAGTAATCCCAGTCGTCATTTTAACTGCGCGCAGTAGTATTGACGACAAAGTACAAGGGCTTGATATGGGGGCTGACGATTATCTTGCCAAGCCATTCGATCCCGCTGAGTTGTTTGCTCGATTACGTGTAGCAAGCCGGCGTATTAATCAAACGCAATCAAGTTTGTTACAGTGTGGTGATGTTGTCATGGATACCTCAGCGCATACTGTCATATTAAATGAGCAGTCGCTTACTGTACCGCGTAAAGAATACATGCTTTTAAAAGCATTAATGGAAAATCAAGGTCGGGTACAATCAAAGCAACAACTAGAAAATAAATTGTACCAATGGGGTGAAGAGGTTGGCTCTAACGCAATTGAGGTGCATATTCATCATCTTCGAAAAAAGTTTCCTAGCGATTTTATTAAAACATTACGCGGCATTGGCTACGTGGTTGGCAAGCGCTAGGGTCTGTTTATCTTTCGAGGTTGAAAATGTCTATTCGTAAACGCCTTACTCTTATTTTACTTTCTATGATGGTGCTCACTTGTTTTTTAGCATTAGTTAAAGGCTATCAAAAAAGTATGAACCACGGTGAAAACTTACTTGATGACGAACTTAAAATAGTCGCAGGCGTATTAATTGAACAACCATTATCAATAACAACCAATGCTGTTCAGCTAAGTAATGATAGCTCACAACTGGTGTACCAAATTTGGCAGGAAGATAAATTATTGAGCGGATCATTGTTTTTATCTAATCTGCAAACGCATTTTGATGATGGTTTTCAAACCGCTAATATTGCAGGGCAGCGTATGCGTGTATTTGTATTAAATAAACAAACACGTAAAGTAATAATAGCAGAGCCTATTTCAAAACGTTTTGAACTCGCTGAGGCGGTTATTCTATCGGCTATGTTACCCATGTTATGGGCAGTACCTTTACTGGCTGTTTTTATTAGCTTTTTTGTTAAATATGCATTAGCTCCCCTTACTCGACTGTCTAAGCAATTAGCGGTTCGCCAGGCTAACGATTTTACGCCTATTAATTGGCAAGTGACCGACGAAGAAATAAAGCCGGTTATAAACCGCCTAAACGATTTATTTAAACGTGTAGAAACCGCCTATTTACGAGAACGTTTTTTTGCCTCTGATGCCGCACATGAACTTCGTACCCCTTTGAGTAGTTTAAAAATAAATGTTCATAATCTAGCAAAGCAGTACCTTGAAGACGAGTACGTAAATACACATAAACAAAACCAAGAATTACACGCTATGTCGCAAGGCATAAATCGTTTGAGTAATATTGTTGAGCAAATGCTAATTTTAGGTCGCACTCAACCAGAGCAGTGGCAAAAGCAATTTAGTGAACAATCTTTGTTAACAATAACTCAGCAAGCGGTGAGCGAATTATATGAAAAAATTGATGAAAAAGATCAAAATATTAGCCTCGAAGGTGATGACTTTATAATTAACGGCGATGAGTTTACGTTAACAACACTAATTTCAAACTTATTAAGTAACGCTATAAAATACACCCCAACAAAGGGAAAAATTACAATTAAGTTAGCGTGTAATAATAACCAATATAGCTGGCAAATTGACGATTCAGGCCCTGGGATGACAAACGCCCAAAAAGAGCGTGTATTTAATCGTTTTTATAGAGTGGGTGGCGACCAGCATCCATCAGGCGAGCAGGGCGCGGGTTTAGGTATGGCGATTGTTCAACATATAATTGCTATTTATGGCGCAAGTATTCATTTAGCAAATAGCCATTTAGGTGGACTGACCGTTAAGGTTACTTTTACAGGAGTAAAAAGTGACTAAACGCTTATTCAATCAATTTATTTGTTGTTTACTATTTTTGTCGTTTAACGCGGCGAGTAAAGAGTACCTTATTATTTTAAAAGATCATTTGTTTTACCCCTCGCAAATAATTATTCCGACTAATCAAAAAGTAAAATTATTAATCGAAAATCAAGACAGTACCCCTGAAGAGTTTGACAGCTTTGATCTAAATAGAGAAAAAGTACTCTACCCAAATCGTAAAAGCATTATTTATATCGGTCCGTTGAGTAAAGGACGGTATGATTTTTTTGGTGAATTTTCACCAAACACAGCACGAGGAGTGGTTATTGCTACTGACAAAGGTGATCAAAATGTTGATAACTAGTTTAGTAATGAGCCTTAATCAATTACTACCAGTGGCTATTTTATTAGTACTGCTACAGGTACTCGATAAACAATATACACGCAAAGTATTGTTAGCACTTATTATTGGTACCGTTATGTCGTTTTTGTATATGCAAAGCGCATCGTGGGTAAGCCAGTGGTTTGATCATCAAGGTTTAGAATATTCACAAATAGGGTTGTGCATCATCATCTTTTTTGCTGCGTTAGTGTTTGCAATAAAACAAAAAGCGGTAGCATTTTGTATTGCGATTATTAGTGCTATGACCCTGTATTTAAGCCACTACATAATTTACCTTACTAGTTTTTGGCAAAATAGCGAAGTGGGGCAGAGCTTATTTATAGGTACATTTTTAGGGATAGGAATATGTCTAAGTTTTAGCATCTTACTGTATTTTCTAATGACGAGTATTAAATATCGCTTTGGGGTAAAGCCCCTTTTAATACTACTTGCCTTAAATAGTGCCGCTAAGCTTCTTGTTGCGCTTGATTTGGCCAGTCAAGTCGATTTAATTGCAAATACAGCAACCGTTTGGGATTTACGCGATTTACTAACCGAAAATTCAGAGTTAGGTAGAGTGCTACGTGCGTTAATAGGCTACGAAGCAACCCCTAATTTATTAAGCGTTCTTACCTACAGTATAAGTAGCGCATTATTTTTATTTCTGTGTTCTTTTATACCCACTTCATTAACTAAGGAACGTGTATGAAAGTAATTAAATATTGCTTAAACATAGCCTTCATTGCTTTTTGTTTACTTTTGACAAAGCATGCAAACGCCGACGGCATAGTTGTTGATAAAGTATACCACCCATATGTTTTACCTTTTGAGCGTGAGTTTGAATGGCGATTAGTGTCGCACCAAACCGATAGTGGTAATATTTTAGCACAGCGTTTGGGTGGTGGTGGTGCTATTAGCGATACAATAGCAGTGGAAGGATTTATTGTCGGTGAGCGCGATGATAACGGCGATTTTGGACTCAAAGCTTATGAGATAGAGCTTCGTTGGCAATTAATAGAGCAAGGTAAACTATGGGCTGACTGGGGCGCATTGTTCGAGCTTGAAAAAAAGCATAACGAAGACGTATATGAGGCAACATCAGGTTTTGTACTCGAAAAAGAGTTTGGTAAAACAAGCCTAACAATGAATGCTTTTTTAGTATACGAATGGGGACAAGACATTCAAAACGAATGGGAAACCGAATTCAGAGCGCAGTATCGCTACCGTTATCGTTCTGCTTTTCAGCCTGCAGTTGAAGTTTATGTTGGCGAAGATTTTTTTGGTATTGGCCCCGGGTTTATAGGTTTGTATCGTTTTGAAGGGCAAAAGCAATTAAAATGGGAAGCGGGATTTATTACAGAGGTAAGCCAGTCTGAAAAGAATCACAGCTTTAGACTGGCTTTGGAGTTTGAGTTTTAATATAAAACTTAAATAACTTACTAGGGCGTGTTGACCTTTGTGGATTAAAATTTGTTCAATCTAGGGGCGATTTAATCGCGGCGTGAGGTTTGTAACCTAGTGGACTAAGTAAAAATCGAGCAACAAAGAGTAAATAGCCCCTAGGAAGAACCCTTTGGGCAGCGCATGTTTGGTCTTTATGCTGCGTTATCGCCTATTTATGGGGAACAACCACACTACATAGGCTCTGCCTTGCTTAAATACCAAACATACTGCTGCAAATTAAACCACCAAAGGTCAACACGCCCTAGTATCAACGAATACTAAATAATTAAACCCAAGTTAAGTATAAATACAATCGATAACTACTTGACATAGGTTTTAAACTCTATATAGTAAGCCGCAGCTAGAAAGAAAGCATGTAAGCTATAAATCTCCATTTCGATGTTGTATAAGTAATACTTGTAGTACCGTCCTGAAGTTTTTAAAGTACCATCTCATTTTTTGCTACACCCGCTCATATGAGCATATTTTTTATTTTATATCAGGATATTACAATGTCTAACATCGTATCAGGTACAGTTAAGTGGTTTAATGAGTCTAAAGGTTTTGGTTTCATCGAGCAAGAAAATGGTCCAGACGTTTTCGCACATTTCTCAGCAATCAAAAGCGAAGGTTTCAAAACTTTAGCTGAAGGCCAACGTGTAGAGTTTACTCTTTCACAAGGTCAAAAAGGTCCACAAGCTGATAACATCACAGCTGTATAATTTTACTTTTTAAGTAAAATTGAAAAAAAGCGCTTAAGGCGCTTTTTTTGTATCTAAAATTTGACTGTTAGCTAGCGATGCCTATTATTTAAGAACAGTAGTTAATTAGGCAGTACTCTTATTTTAAAATCCAGTTTAGTATTAGCCTTTTTATTTGCTAGTCATGCCTCTTATGCCGACGACTTTAAGCTTGTTATTTATACAGATCAGTTCCCTCCTTATAATTTTAAAAATAATGAAGATCAGTTTGTCGGTATTAATACCGATATTGTAAAAACCCTTTGTGTTAAGGCTAAAATAAACTGCCAGTTTAAACAGGTGCCTTGGAAGCGTGCCTACAGTTCTGTGCAAAAAAAAGGCTAATTCTGCCATTGTGTCTATAGCTAAAAATAAAGCCCGCGATTCTATGTTTAACTGGATAGGTCCGTTGGTGTCTAGTAAGACCTTTTTTTATAAACTTAAAACCAATAAAAAACTAACAATGAACAGCCTAAGCGATGCAAAAAATTATTCGCTAGGTGTTATTCGAGGCGATATTTACGAATCGTTAGTAAATAAAATAGGTTTTTCTGCGGATAATAATTTACTTACTTTTGGTGAAGAACAACAATATATGAGCTTGTTTTTTAATAAACGCATTGATTTGATTTTAGGCTCTGAGTTTACAATAAACTCAAAACTTAAACCTTAAACCTTTTGGTTATAAAGTAGAAGATGTGGTTAAGTTACTTGAACTCCCTGTAAATGAGCTTTCAGGTAACTATTTAGCATTTAATAAATCTGTACCAAGACGTATAGTTAAGCGTTTTGAACAAGCTTATATTGACTTAAAAAGCCAAGATGATTTTGATCTTTATATACACCGCTATGTATATTATAACTAATTTAAATTACCCGTAAGGCAACCCTTTTACGGTTTTTATTTTTAAATAAGCGCGCTTTAGCGCTTTAATTAATTCGGGATCTGTTTTTTTATTTGTAGCTAAATAAGCTTCTACCGTTAGCGCATCTATTTTATAAATAAAATGTAAATATTCAGGTTTAAGCTCTAAGTAGTCGCTCATTTGCTGCATATACAGAGGGTCGTCCACAATCAAATCTACTTTTTTAGCGAGTAGTAAATCATATGATTTTTGAATGTCGCTCGTAAGCACTGCTTCAAATCCCAGTTTTAAAAGTATTTGTGTTGAAAAATCATTGCGTTGCATCGCAATTTTGTAATTTTTTGCTTGATCGTTATTTTCAATAATAATATCAGTACGCTCTGTAAGCCCTATAAAGCCCAATTCAAACTTTCCTACAGCTGCAATCCAATGAAAAGTATTCTCGCGCTCAGGAGTGCGTGCTAGGCTATATATAAACGTATTTTCTCTCTCTTTCGCTACTTTATAGGCACGCGCCCAAGGGTACATTTGAATATTAGGGATGAGATCTGCTTCAGCGAATATATCCCTAATAAACTCGGTATGTTGTGGTCAACTAATTCCGGACAGTGAATTAAGTTTTTCTTCAGCTACAGCAGGGGCAACCATTTGATTATGGCTATGTGGCCTGCGCCAGTTATAATAATTCATCAAATAATTCATCAAATAATTGCTAATATCTTTTTCAGCTTCTTGATAATTACTATAACCCAATGAGGGAACCCATTCTGTTTTTAAGCTAATACAATTGTGGCTTAAAATATAGAAAATACAAAATTGAGTAGTTAAAAAGAAAAATTTTTAGAAGTGTATTTATAAAGCACTAATGGATAAGGTTGAGGGAATCAGAATTTTGGTTGGATGATTTACTAACACATTGAACTGTAGATATTTGGATTTATTTTTCTCTAGCAATAAATTATGAGTAACAACAAAGCGAGTTTTCGCATTAATAGCTGATTGATTACAAGTGGGCTCAACGTACTTAGCATTGAAAATAGCGGCTTGAGACCGAATTATTATGACAGTCCAGATTAAAAAATATAAAGTCCTAAAACGATAAAAGGGCCTTGCGGCCCTTGGTGAAGTATCGTTCAAATCAGATAGTGCTTTAACCCCTTAAAGTACTATCCTATTGTTTTGCAACACCGGTATATTCGTCTCAATAAGTTTCTAAGCTAGCGAGAGGAAAAACCCAGCAATTGCTGCGCTCATAAGGTTAGCCATAGATCCTGCTAACACTGCTCTGAGCCCTAAGCGTGCGATATCCTTCCGCCTGCTAGGCGCCATACCGCCTAACCCACCTAGTAAAATGGCTATCGATGATAAGTTAGCAAATCCACATAAAGCAAAAGTAACAATTGCTTGCGTGTGTGCACTTAACGTATCGCGATAATTTATAAAGTCTAAGTAAGCAACAAACTCGTTTACTACTATCTTTTGACCAATAAAGCTGCCGGCTATAATTGCTTCATCCCATGGCACACCTAGTAACCATGCAACTGGAGCAAATACATAACCTAATATTTCTTGAAGCGTTAATGTTGGGTAATCAAACCACCCGCCAATACCGCCTAATAAACCGTTTAATAGTGCAATTAGCGCTACAAAAGCAAGTAACATTGCACCTACATTAAGTGCTAAATGCATACCGTTTGCAGCACCTGATGCAGCTGCATCAATTACATTTACAGGCTTATCTTCGTCATCTAAATCTAAATCAGCTAAGTTATCTCTAGGCGTTTCAGTTTCTGGCACAATCATTTTTGCCATTAAGAAACCACCTGGTGCAGCCATAAAGCTCGCTGCTATTAAATACTTAAGATCTACGCCAATAATTACGTAACCGGCCATTACAGAGCCTGCTACAGTGGCTAAGCCACCTACCATTACTGCAAACAATTCCGATTTTGTCATCGTTGCTATAAATGGCTTAACTATTAACGGTGCTTCAGTTTGGCCAACAAAAATATTTGCCGTTGCTGAAAGCGATTCTGTGCGAGAGGTCTTCAATAATTTTTGTAAACCACCGCCTAAAATCCTAATTATCCAATCCATAATGCCAAGGTGATATAACACAGCAACAAGCGCTGAGAAAAACACGATAACGGGCAAAACTTGAATTGCAAAAATAAAACCTAATGTGTCTTGTGAGGCGAGTGGACCAAATAAAAACCCAATACCATCATTAGCATAACCAATTACGGATGAAACGCCTTTCGATACACTTGTTAATACATCTTTGCCTGCTTCAAAAAACAGTACAAAACCGCCAATGATAACTTGCAGAGCAAACGCTATACCAACGGTTCTTAAATTAATTGCCTTGCGATTAGTTGACGCAGCAAAGGCAATGCTTAGTAGCACACACATGCCTACTAAGCTCATAAATGTTGTCATACAAATGTTTCCCGTTGTTATTCTTGTAGTAAATATTTAATTTTACTTTTTATTATATCAATCGCAACGCGGTTCATGCCGCCTCGAGTCACAACTAAATCAGCGTTATGCTTAGAAGGCTCAATGAATTGATAAAACATCGGTCTAACAGTTGCTTGATACTGCTCAACAACAGATTGTAATGTTCTGCCTCGTTGTTCCATATCACGTTGCATACGACGCATTAAACAAATATCTAAAGGTGTGTCTATAAACACCTTAATATCAAATTCTTTATTAAGCGCTTTATCACTCAATAGTAAAATACCTTCAACAATGAGTATTTTAGCAGCAGGCACTCGACGTGTAGTTGCGCTACGTGTGTGCTGTGCATAATCATAAGTTGGTACTTCAACTGAGTTACCACAACGAAGTTGCGTTAAATGCTCAAGCATTAGCGCGTGTTCAAATGCATCTGGATGGTCGTAATTTGTTTGCGTACGATGAGCCATCGGCAAATGCGACTGATCCTTGTAATAAGCATCTTCTTCAATAATGGCGATAGCGCCTGGTTCAAGCTCATTAACCAGTTCATTGTAAATTGTTTGGCTAAAAAGAGATTTGCCCGACGCCGATGCGCCCGCAATGGCTATAATAGTAGTTCGTGTCACTAAAGTTCTCATCCACACAGAAAGATATATTGTTGGTAGATCACAATAGCAAAAAAGACACGATTAATCTCTTTTGCTTCGCTCAAGGGTGCAAATTTATAATGTTTAGGTTTTATGAAACAGGACTTTTGTCCTGTACGGAAAATTCCAAGAGCGGATAAAGTAACCACCTAGAAACAAAGTGAGGTCAAAATGGCAAGAGCAATTATTTTAATGGCAGATAGCCTAGGAATCGGTGCAGCACCAGATGCAGATAAATTCGGCGATCTTGGGGCTAATACATTCGCTCACTTATTAAAAGCATATTACGACGAAACAGGCAGTGCACTGTCGCTTCCTAATTTATCTAAATTAGGATTAGTGGATGCATGTGAAGCTGCCGGTGGAGAAACCTGTTTAGTATCTGACCGCCAAGCACCAGAAGGTGCATGGGGTTACGCTAAAGAAATTTCTAGCGGAAAAGACACACCATCAGGTCACTGGGAAATGGCAGGCGTGCCTGTATTGTTTGAGTGGGGATATTTCCCAAAAACACAGCCAAGTTTCCCACAAGAATTTATAGACGAGTTTATTGCTCGTACAGGTATTCCTGGCATTTTAGGCAATTGCCATGCATCAGGAACAACCATTTTAGAACAGCTAGGTGAAGAACACGTAAAAACAGGTAAACCAATCTGTTACACCTCAGCTGATAGCGTGTTTCAAATAGCCGCGCATGAAGAGTCATTCGGTCTAGAGAAGCTTTATCAAGTTTGCGAAATCGCACGGGCGCTACTTGATGAAATGAATATAGGAAGAGTGATTGCGCGGCCATTTTTGGGTTCAAATAGCCAAGACTTTGCTCGAACGGGTAATCGTCGTGACTATTCAGTACTTCCGCCAGCACCAACATTGTTAGATGTTATAGCAAAAGACGGCGGCGAAGTAATTAGTATTGGTAAAATTTCAGATATTTACGCGCATCAGGGCATAACTCAAAAGCATAAAGCGCCTGGGCTTATGAACTTGCTAGAAAAAACCAGCGAAGTAATGAAAAGCGCACCCGATCGCAGCTTAATCTTTACTAACCTAGTTGATTTTGATGAAAAATTTGGTCATCGCCGTAATCCAGTAGGATACGCAAAAGCATTAAAAGAATTTGATGATTATTTACCAACTATACTAAACCAGTTAAATGCAGATGACGTATTAATGATCACTGCAGATCACGGCTGTGACCCAACCTTTCCAGGTTCTGAGCACACTCGTGAATACGTACCCGTTATTGCATATCAACCCGGTATGAGTAACACACCATTAGGTGAACGCAACAGCTTTGCAGATATAGGTCAAACACTGGCACAGTGGTTTAACTTATCTGCGCTTGATTACGGCGATAGCTTTTTAAATGAGCTAACGACGCCAAATAAAAAGGAAAACAATTAATGAGTACTCCGCATATCAGTGCAAACGTTGGTGATTTCGCCGAAACAGTATTAATGCCAGGCGATCCGCTACGTGCGCAATATATTGCTGAAAACTTTTTAGATGATGCAGTACAAGTTACAGGCGTTCGTAACATGTACGGTTTTACTGGTACTTACAAAGGTAAACCAGTAAGCATTATGGGTTCAGGCATGGGCATTCCATCAATGTCTATTTATGCACGTGAGCTAATTGTAAGCTTTGGCGTTAAAAATATTATTCGTATTGGTACGTGTGGCGGCATTGGCACAGATATTAAAATTCGTGACGTAATTTTTGCACAAGGTGCAAGCACAGATTCAAACGTAAACCGTGCACGCGTACGTGGTTGTGATTTTGCAGCAATTGCTGACTTTGACCTACTTTTAAACGGCGTAAATGCTGCTAAAGAGCTTGGTATTAAAGCAAAAGTAGGTAACGTATTTACAACCGACACATTCTATCAAGCAGACGACACGTTCTATAAAGATTTAGACAAGTTAGGCATGCTAGCAGTAGATATGGAAACAGCCGGTTTATATGGCGTTGCAGCTGAATATGGCGCTAAAGCAATGGCATTATTTACAGTAAGTGACCATGTAATCACTGGCGAAGCAACACCAGCTGATGAGCGTCAAAGCACGTTTAACGAAATGGTTAAGATTGCATTAGAGTCTATTTAATTCTAGCAATTGAGTTAAATTAGCAAACAGTTCCTTGGTAACGTATTCACTAAGTTTTGGAGACACGCCCAAAGTGAAGTGAGACTAAACCTCCAAAGCCGCATTTATTGCGGCTTTTTTTATTCCTGAAGAAAATCATGTTATTAAAAATTACATTCCAGATATAAAACCTCACCTACTAAAACACAAACACCGAGCTCGTAGGTGCGATTTTACATCGCGCTCATGTAACGTGGCTTCAATGCTTTAAAAGCGAGGTATAAAACCTCACCTACTCAAACGTAAACACCGAACCCGTAGGTGCGATTTTACATCGCGCTCATGTAACGTGGCTTTAACGCTTAACGCTTCAATGCATTAAAAGCGAGGTATAAAACCTCACCTACCAAAACACAAACACCGAACTCGTAGGTGCGATTTTACATCGCGCTCTTTACTTAATTTTTCCCTATAAGTCTCTATCACTTAATGCTAATGTTTAACTTATAAAATGCACCTCTAAAGTAAGTAACTTTATTGGATTTGAATAGCTGAACTCTGGAGTCAAATATGTCTAACTGGGTTGATGCAAAAGTAAAAAATGTAACATGGTGGAGTGAAACACTTTTTAGCTTAACGGTTCATGCCGATGTAGAGCCATTTAAAGCAGGGCAGTTTACAAAACTTTCAATAATGGATGGCGACAAACGCATAGCGCGTGCTTATTCATACGTAAACGCGCCCGAAAATCCTGACCTAGAGTTTTATCTTATTAACGTAGCTGATGGACTTTTATCGCCTTACTTAGCTAAATTGCAACCTGGAGATACCGTATTAATTGAACGCCGAGCCACCGGCTTTTTTACTCTTGACGAAATACCACAAAGCGAGCAGCTTTGGATGCTCAGTACAGGCACAGCAATTGGTCCATTTTTATCAATGCTGCAGCAACCCGAAGTGTGGGAAAAGTATCAACATATAAACTTAGTGCATGGTGTGCGCTTTAATAATGATTTAAGTTACCAAGCGCTTATTAACGAGCTTTTAAAAGTATATCCGGATAAGTTTAACTATATTCCCGTTGTAAGCCGTGAGGAGCCATTACAAGGGCTTAATGGGCGAATAACTAACGCTATTGCCAACAACACTCTATTTACGCACGTAAAACTAGAGCCAACACCTAATAATGCTCAATTTATGATTTGCGGCAACCCACAAATGGTAAAAGATACAACCGAGCTTCTTATAGGTAAAAACTTTAAACGAAACCGACGCAGAGAGCCTGGCCATATAACAGTCGAACAGTACTGGTAAGGGTTTTGTGCGTACATAATCACTACCCGCAAACTCTAAAATTTGCTATGTTGCACCACATTACGCGTTTAGTGTTTATATTAGGAAAGTTATGAAACCGTTACCAATTATTTTAGCTGCATTAATCACCACCGTAGCATTAATTACTTATGCCGCAGATCAGCAACCTGAGCCAAACGAGCCTGAACAAAAAAGTACAGAGCAAGCAGTTGTCCAAAAAGAAAATGTGACTAACGAAGATAAAAATACGCAAAACAACAACACGCCAAGCGTTAGCGCAGAGGTTGAGAAACCTCAAAAAGTTGAATCGACTTCAGAACCCATGCCTAAAAGCACTAATACGGATAAATCAGATACTGATAAAAAAGTAGACGATAAACTAAATACAATTGAATACACAGCACCTGAGCTTAAAAAGCCTGTAATCGACACCACTAAAGCAGACGATTCAAAAGTATTAGGTAACGAAACACCAAAGCCAGTAGAAAAACCTAAAAATAAAATAGAAAAAGCAGTTGCGGTAGCCGAAGCTGAAAAAGCAGTCACGCAAGCAAAAGAAGCACTTACGGTTAAGCAGCAAACTAAAGCTAAACAATCACGCGAATCACTCGCAGTGGTAGAACAATTAGTTAAAGCGTACAACGCACGTAACATAGAAGAATTTATTCGAGTATATGATGAAGACGTAGAGTTTTATATTTTCCCAGATGAGCTATTATTTAAAGGAAAGGAAAAACTAATAGCACGTTACGGGCTTATGTTTAAAAAACTAAAGTGTATTCACTCATCACCAATTAAGCGCATAGTGCATGGTGATATAGTAATAGATCACGAGCTATCAGAAACCTGTTCAACCGATGAAAAGGTGATAGATAAGCGCTCAGAGCTCATTTCGAGCTATCAAGTTAAAAATGGTAAAATAATACGCGTATTATTTTTTAGATAAGGGTTAATATGCAAGTAAGCGACGAGAAAAAAATTCATTTAATGTACCGAGTCGAACCGGGCTGTTTGGGTCCTGATGGCGTAAACCATATTGAAGATTTTTGTCGCTTTGCTAATAAGCATATTAAGTCACCTTACTACAGTCAGTTTGTATTTTTACCGCGTTACGATAAACAAAAAAGTGAACGTCAATATAGCGTAAATAGCCGTAACTTATCGCAAGTTCAAGCAAAGGCTTATTTAAATCACTTTGAAATACATATAGATAATTTTGAAGAACAACTAGACGAATTAATCGCCAAATCAATTGATTTATACTTTAAGCGTTAACGCTTAAAGTATTTTCATCACTTATACCTTCCTGTTAACCATCAACATCTATATTTACCCAGCGCGATGTAAAATCGAACCTACAAAAAAAGGGCCTAAGCCCTTTTATGTTTACACTATTTTTTTGTATAGCTCAATTTAGCAAGCTAACAAAGCAATAATTTAATAGCGTGTTAAACCTGCTCGCCTTCAACAATAGTATTAAAGCTATCGTTGTCGTGTAAGCTTGCAAACGCACTTTCGTGCAATAGCTCATTACGTAAGTTAGGTGAGTAGTCTAATGCCATTTTTATATCGGCTAGTGCATCGGCATGTTTATGTGTAAGTGCGTAAGCACAAGCTCGTTGCCAGTACGCATAACCATAGTCACTGTCTATATCAATAGCTTGGTTGCAAAGCTCAATAGCTTGGGCTGTCTCGTTTATTTCAAGTAATGCATCGGCTTTATACGCAATTGCTTCTACGTCTTCTGGTTTGCGTTTTAAAATTTCGTCAAAAATTTCAATTTTATTTGCAAAATCACTTTCTAAATTTGCACGCATCCACAATGAATGAACCTCGTTAGTAACCGAGATGCGTTCTTGGTTGCTGAGTATTTCTTCAGAGCGTACACGTAGTTTTTCTTCAAGAATTTTTAATCGGTCTTCATATTCATCAGTAATTACACTTACTCTTGTATTTACAATGTCTTCTACTTTATTTTTAACATCGCGCAGCGAGTTCCAACCAACTAATACCAAAATAGATGCAGTTGCGGTAATAATAAAAAATACATTATTAATAGTGTCAGTAGTGTACGTAATCGCTCGATCGGCAGTATCTAGTTGCGCGTGGGTAACTTGTTTAGTTACATCTTCACGGAGTTTTTGCTGATCTTGGCGTACGGCTTTAAGTTCATCTAAAACATAACGCTCAAGAAGCGGTTTATACATAGGCTCTTTTAATTGGTCTAGGGCTTGTTGTTTGTCTTGTTCAGTAAGAGCGTCTGCTCTTTGCTCTGCTGCACTGGTAATGCCCGAAAAAAATGTAAAACAAATAAAAAGTAGTGATATGTAATAACGCATTCGTACGCCTAATTTAATTAATTGCAATAGCAACTTTAACATGCACGACTAAAAGTCACTAGAGCTGGGAGGCGTTTATATGTGTAAGCTAAATTTACTTTAGCGTGTTATTTATCGCAGAGACAAAGTTATATAGCAAAGTTGGCTACATTTAATGCGTTAATGCATTAATATAAAAAATAAGCAAAAAAAACCCAGTTCAAAATGAACTGGCTAAAACTGCTTAAAACAACAAAAAGTTGCAGGGATTCACAGGAGAGAAACTACATACTAACTAAATTTAGCTGAACAATTACTTAACTTAATTCAATTAGTTAAAAATAACGGGATACATTAAACAATGTGTAAAAAGTAAAGGTGCATTGGGCTTATTTAATGCACCTTTAATAACTACAATTTCATGGTGAAGGGGGGTATTCCAATGTGCGATTTGGTAAAACCAAAGCCACTTTCAAACCCTTCACATACCATTACGCCGGCATTTTCAAATTCGATCAGTCTTTTTCAATAAGTAATAAAAATAATGCAAAAGTATATCCGTAGGTGCGATTTTACATCGCGCTCATGTAACTGCATGTCACAGATCTTTATACCCAAGTTTAAGAATATAATTTGTAGACGTTGAGCTTGCTCACGTTAGAAGCGCAGCTTCTGATTATTTAGGCATAAAGTTTTGTGTACAGGGTTTAATATATATGTGCTTTAACAATTTTGTAAAAGCGTTGCTTTTAAACGCCAGCAAGCAGCGCGTCTACAGGTGTTACACCCAAGTTTAAGAATATAATTTGTAGACGTCGAGCTTGCTCACGTTAGAAGCGTAGCTTCTCAGTGTTTAGGTATAGAGTTTTGTATATATAGTTTGATGTATATGTGCTTTAACAATTGTGTAAAAGCGTTGCTTTTAAACGCCAGCAAGCAGGTGTTACACCCAAGTTTAAGAGTACGACTTGTAGACGTCGAGCTTGCTCACGTTAGAAGCGAAGCTTCTCAGTGTTTATGTATAGGGTTTTGTGTATGTCGCTTGATGTATGTGTGGTTTAACGATTTTGTAAAAGCGTTGCTTTTAAACGCCAGCAAGCAGCGCGTCTACAGGTGTTACACCCAAGTTTAAGAATATAATTTGTAGACGTCGAGCTTGCTCACGTTAGAAGCGTAGCTTCTCAGTTTTTATGCATTGGACTTAATATAACGAGTTTAATATATATGTACTTTAACAATTTTGTAAAAGCGTTGTTTTTAAACGCCAGCAAGCAGCACGCCTTCAGGTGTTTATACCCAAACTTAAGAGTATGACTTGTAGACGTCGAACTTGCTCACGTTAGAAGCGCAGCTTCTCATTGTTTATGCATTGGACTTAATATAACGAGTTTAATATATATGTGCTTTAACAATTTTGTAAAAGCGTTGCTTTAAACGCCAGCAAGCAGCGCGTCTATAGGTGTTTATACCCAAGCTTAAGAATACGTCGAGCTTGCTCACGTTAGAAGCGCAGCTTCTCAGTGTTTATGTATAGGGTTTTGTATACGTGGTTTGATGTACGTGTGCTTTAACAATTTTGTAAAAGCGTTGCTTTTAAACGCCAGCAAGCTGTGCGTCTACAGGTTTTATACCCAAACTTAAGAGTACGACTTGTAGACGTCGAGCTTGCTCACGTTAGAAGCGTAGCTTCTCATTGTATTTATTTTTTATTCCCTAAGCGCTTTTCTAAAAGCGTTGCTTTTAAACGCCAGCAAGCAGCGCGTCTACAGGTGTTACACCCAAGTTTAAGAATATGACTTGTAGACGTCGAGCTTGCTCACGTTAGAAGCGTAGCTTCTCATTGTTTATGCATTGGACTTAATATAACGAGTTTAATATATATGTACTTTAACAATTTTGTAAAAGCGTTGCTTTTAAACGCCAGCAAGCAGCGCGTCTACAGGTGTTTATACCCAAGCTTAAGATTATAATTTGTAGACGTCGAGCTTGCTCACGTTAGAAGCGCAGCTTCTCATTGTTTAGCCCATTGTTTAGCTCAGTTTTACAAAGATAGACACAATCCCAAAATGGATATTCCCCAGCTTTATTTACAAGCCCAGCGCGTAAAGGGTTAGCGACTATGTAACGTGCTTGATTGATTAAATCGTCCTCGGTTTTAAGTTGATGCTCAAAATAGTTTTGCTGCCAAACTTGTCCGTTAAAACAATTAAATTTATTAATCTTCACTGTGGTAATGCTTTTGTACTGCCTAACAACATTATTAAGAGATAAATCTTCCAATTGAAATAACCAATGTAGATGATCTGGCATCAGGGTATAGCAAATCGTATTCACTTTATTTTGCATATAAATCAGACCTCTTGCAGCTATACACGCATTTTCAAAATTTTTGAATAACGGGGCTCTTTGTTTTGTGCATATTGTTACAGAGTAAAATTTATTTTTAGAGGAATAACGACCTGTTAATAATTTTTTAGAGGAAACCATAAGTATCTTTTTTAAACATATTATTATTAATATAGATAAAAAGCAGCCTTAAACAAGTTTTACCAGCGTTGCTTTTAAACGCCAGCAAGCTGTGCGTCTACAGGTGTTTATACCCAAGTTTAAGAATATAACTTGTAGACGTCGAGCTTGCTCACGTTAGAAGCGTAGCTTCTCATTTTTTATGCATTGGACTTAATATAACGAGTTTAATATATATGTACTTTAACGATTTTATAAAAGCGTTGCTTTTAAACGCCAGCAAGCAGTGCGTCTACAGGTTTTATACCCAAGTTTAAGAGTACGACTTGTAGACGTTGAACTTGCTCACGTTAGAAGCGAAGCTTCTCATTGTTTATGTATAGGGTTTTGCATATGTGGTTTGATGTATATGTGCTTTAACGATTTTGTAAAAGCGTTACTTTTAAACGCCAGAAAATCGAGCCCACAGGTATTTATACCAAAGCGTCCATATTCATAACCCATAAAAAAACGGCGCTAAATTTAGCGCCGTTTTTATAAGTAATTAAAAAATGCTTACGCTTTTTTCTCTTCACAACTTGCAAGGTATTCGTCAAACGTGCCTTGGAAATCGACTACTTTTTTATCTTTAATATCAATAATACGCGTAGCCAATGACGATACAAACTCACGGTCATGGCTTACAAAAATTAGCGTACCTTCAAAATCTTTAAGCGCGTTATTAAGCGCTTCAATGGCTTCCATATCCATGTGGTTAGTTGGTTCGTCCATAACAAGCACATTAACGTCTTGCATCATTAACTTACCAAATAACAAACGGTTTTTTTCACCACCAGAACAGTTACGCGCTTTTTTGTTTGAATCGTCGGCTGTAAACAACAAGCGTCCTAACATGCCACGTACCATTAAATCGTTATGGTTAACTGTGCGCCATTGCGACATCCAATCAAACAACGTTAAATCATTATCAAAATCTTTAGTGCTGTCTTGTGGGCAATAACCAAAGGTCGCATTTTCAGACCATTTAATTTCGCCTTCATTACTTTTAAGTTCGTCTACTAAACAGCGTAAAAAGGTTGTTTTACCTACGCCATTTTCACCGATAACAGCAAGCTTAGCACCAGCTTCAAGTAACAAATCGCCACCAGTAAATAACATTTCGCCATCAAAACCATGACCAATCTTATTAACTTCAAGCGCTTGACGATACATTTTTTTACCTTCGTCAAACGAAAGTGATGGGCTCATACGGCTTGACGACTTAACTTCATCAAGCTTAATTTTATCCATTTTTTTAGCGCGCGAACTTGCTTGTTTAGCTTTAGATGCGTTAGCACCAAAACGGTTAACAAAGTCTTGTAGTTCGTCAATTTCAGCGCTCTTTTTAGCGTTTTCAGCTAAAAGCTGTTCGCGTTGCAGACCAGCCGCTTCTAAAAATTTCTCGTAGTTACCTGGGTAAATACGAAGCTCGCCATAATCAATGTCAGCCATGTGTGTACATACTGAGTTTAAAAAGTGACGGTCATGCGAAATAATTATCATCGTACATCTACGTTTATTTAGCTCGTTCGCTAACCACGTAATAGTATGAATATCCAAGTTATTGGTAGGCTCATCGAGTAGCAAAATATCAGGGTTTGCAAATAACGCTTGTGCTAAAAGCACGCGTAATTTCCAACCTGGTGCTACGTTTGCCATTAATCCGTAATGAAATTCTTTATCGATACCCGCTTCAAGCAAAATTTCTTCAGCGCGACTTTCGGCCGTATAACCGTCCATTTCTGCAAATACGCTTTCAAGCTCAGCTACTTTCATACCATCGTCTTCGCTCATTTCTGGCAAAGAGTAAATACGTTCGCGTTCTTGCTTTACTTTCCAAAGCTCCACGTCGCCCATAATTACAGCATCAACAACGCTAAATTCTTCAAATGCAAATTGGTCTTGGCTTAGGTTACCTACTTTTAACCCTGGAGTAATAGATACATTACCCGCACTTGGTACAAGCGCACCGCTTAAAATTTTCATGAAAGTCGACTTGCCGCAGCCGTTAGCGCCAATTAAACCGTAACGGTTACCGTTACCAAATTTAGCTGAAATGTTTTCAAACAACGGCTCTGCGCCAAACTGCATCGTAATATTTGCGGTGGAGATCAAAAAGGTAATCCTAGATTAGTACTGACAGGAGTACGCTGCAGCAACACGCCACAAACAAGAACCAGACAATAGGGTAAATTAGCTGGCGAATTATACAGATCAGCCACAACGAATGAAAGATAAAAGGTAGCTAATTTATAACCAAGTTTAAATAACCATTATTTTACATCTACCAGCTTTACGTCAGTGCCTAAAAACTCGTCGACTAGTTAACCTGAACTCTGGATAATAAATCTATCTCAAGCAGCTATTTTCAGCGCTAGCTGCGTTGAATTTACTTGCAATAGACCCGCTATTGACGCGTAAATTCGCCTTGTTTTCACTGAAAAATCTCTGGCTAGAGAAAATAAATAAAAATATCATTATGATTCAGTCTGTTAGTAAATCTCTTAACCAGAGTTCAGGTTAATTATTAAAAAGCGCATCTAACTGAGTTTTTTTACTTTTAATAAGCGCATTAATAATGAGCATATCTTTTTCGCGAGTATTGCGTTTGCTAAGCATAAGATGCACAGGGTTTTTATTTATAAAAGGAATGGCCGTTAAAAGCTCAATAGTAGGCATGCTCTTTACAAAAAAACCGCCCGCTAAGTTATCTTCAATAATAAAATCAAGACGTTGTTTTACGAGCATTTCAAAGCGCTTTTGTGTAGCACTGGTATACTCAATTTGATCTGGGTGTGTTTTTTTATAACGCTCAAACTCAGCACCATAGTAACTACCAAAATTAGCGCCAATAGTTAACCCTTGATCAAAAATATCAGCAAGGTTTGTTATATTATGTGGGTTATTTTTGTTTTGGTATAAACGCATAACCTCATCGCGATAACTGTCACTAAAGTAAACGTATTGCGCACGATCTTTGGTATAACTGCCAGCCCAGCCTAAATCGATACGACCATGCCTAATTTCGGTAAAAGCGCGTTTTGAGTTGGGTAACATTTCTACTTTGAAACAAAAAGGCGAGTCTTCAAAAATAATATTAAGCGCTTCTACCTCAGAGCCTTGTAATTTACCATTTACGGTAACAACATAAGGAGGCCAAAAAGCATCGTGCGATGCAACACTAAATGTTCTTTCGCAGGCAGCAGCACTTAAAGGAATGATAAAAAAAACATATAAAAAAAGTATTTTTAGTTGCTTCATTGCGCCTCAACTTTAGCTGTTTTAGTGTGATATTAATACAGTATAAACCAGCTTGAGTATTTAGCTGTGGAATTGTCGCTAAACGCATCAATAGGTACACCTAAAGTAACTATATAAATAACAGGATAAGTTATGTCGCCAGCCAGAATACGCAGTGACGTTATAAAGCTCAGTGAATTAAGCACTAAAAAACCAGATTATTATTTTGTACAAGGTTATTTAATGGGGTTAGGCGCATTACCCCAAATGCTTTCCCCGAGCGAGTGACAACCTTTAAATTTTTATTGAATAGTAGGGAGCACACTTGTTAAGCGTGCAATGTCAATGTCGGTTATGTTCGCAAAGCGTTTAAAGTGTGTAGGCCATTGTTGCGTATATAATTTAACCTCATTTATTATTTTATTTGCTTGTGAGGTATTCAAACCAAAGCGCTGTGTTTGAGACAGTAAATTGTCAATGCTGGCATATCGTCCATCATCGCCTAAGCCAATACCGTGTTGTTTTGAATTATTAATTGGCGTTATGTCATAAGCAGGGCTCATACGCCATACTTGCTCAGTAAAGCAATATAAAAAAGCATGGTTACGGGTATGGTCATCTGTATTACCTATAAACGCGTTAAATACCATACGCTTGTATAGCTCAATCGAATCATCCGCAAATACCCCTGTATTGTGGCGTATAAACTCAGCAAGCTCCCCATACGAGTAATACGTAGCCAAATCACTTAACGCCACTTTAGATTTTTGTAGCAAGCTATTGGCACTCAAAAAGTGATGAGTCGGTAAACCTTCGCCTACATCAAATCGTTCAACTAGCAAAACATCACCATTTTCGGTTGCATGAACGCAGGTATTAGCAGCACGAATGCCTAGCTCTTTTGCCATACACATAGTCGCGTGCTCTGCCCTTACTAAATTAAATAGATCGTCAGGGCGATTAAACTTAGCTAAATAAAGTTTGTTTTCAATTTGTACTGATGTTTTAGGCCTAGCTCCACCCATACTTTGACCAAATTCAAACGCCTTTTTAGCTTCATTCGAAATTGCTTTGTTTTCTAATAAATCATTTTTTGCTTGATCAAGTAATGCTAAGTCAGCCAAAGTATTTTTATTCGTTTTATGTTTTGATGCGCTACGCGACAAACTAAATACCAATGCGCCTACACCAAAGCCCGAACCCGCCAGCAAAAACTCTAACTCGTTTTGTGGTTTAGTATCGTGTAATGACAAAATGAGTTTACGCCCCCACGAATCTGCACCGGCATCACTTAATACCCCAAATACTCCCTTGTTTGCAGAGTAATTAAATATGCCAGGCTTTAGTGGTAAGTGAATAGGGTCGAGCGCAAACGCATCTGCACGTGCTAAATAGCTTTTTCCGTAGTTAAACTCACCACGCCCTATTTTTGTATCTAACTTATAAAAGCCACAAATAACGGGCTTGCTTTCAAGCCCGTCAATAAACACATAACATTCAGAAGTCATCGTTAATAACCTGCGCTTTATTGGTTTTACGTTGCCGTGTATTGTAGCCACCTACATCGGCGGCTAATTCATTAATTTCATCAAGGAGCGATCCTTGTAATTGCAACACAACTAAAGCTTCAAACAAAATATCGCTTTTAACTGTCTCGCCTTGCTCAAGTTTTTGCACTGTAGAGCGCGACACGCCAATCATTTTTGCAAAGGTGCTTTGCGTGTAATGCAAAGTGCGGTGCTGGCGTATTAAATCACCTAATCGCTGCGCCATTTTTAAAGCTTGTTTCGATCTCATTAATGATTACCTAATCAGTCATTAAGGTGTTAATGATTATTTTAGCGGTATTTGGCTTATTTACAACTAAAAGTGATGATTTAAAGGTTATTGATAATTTTTTTGTTGGTATTTTAAATTTCATACCGCGTGTGTCACTCATCAGTGCTTAATAACAGCAGTGTACTAATTTAAAAGTATCTATTTATTAAGCCTATATTTTTTGTGCTTGTTCCTGTAGATTAAACAAATAATGAATGCAGCATTAACAGCACCTTAGTTGTTAAACATTAGCCAAGGAGCGGTGAGTCTCATGTCAAACACCACACTTACTTATTACAGCCAAAATGCCAAAGCCTTTAGCGACTCAACACTTAACGTTGATATGTCGGCGATTTACGCTGAGTTTTTACCGTATGTTGCACAAAAAGGGCATATTTTAGATGCCGGTTGTGGCAGTGCGCGCGACGCCGCATTTTTTAAAACGCAAGGTTTTACGGTGAGTGCATTTGATGCAAGCCCAGAGCTTGCAGAGTTGGCAAGCAGTTACTTACAGCAACCTGTAGCGGTTAAAACATTCCAAGAGCTAAATAGTGTAAATCAATACGATGGTATTTGGTGCTGCGCTAGTTTATTACACGTTCCAAAAGCTGAGTTACCACAGGTATTTTTAAACCTACAAAATGCACTAAACCCAAATGGTGTTTTGTATGTATCGTTTAAATATGGCAATACAGAGCGTATGCACAATGGTCGTGAATTTACCGATTTAAACGAACATGCTTTAACTGCATTAATTGATCAACACACCCAACTTAAAATAATAAAACAATGGCAAACAGTCGATCAACGCCCAGAGCGTGAAAGTGAAGTTTGGCTCAATGCGCTAATGCAACGTCCAACCAGTAAAGGCGAATAGCTATAATGAATATGAGTATTACAAACCAGTTTGAACACTGCGACCAAGCGCTTTTGAAGTACGGTTATAAGCTACTTGAACAAAATACCGTTGGCAGATTGTATATAAAAAACAATAGTACTGCTGTATTTATTGATACAACTCTTTTTCAATTAAAGCCATCAGATTATCAATACGTTGAATACACCAGTTACCAAAATAAATTGATGCATAAGTACCAAGGCTTGTATCGCTTTATTTATGATGTAGATACTTCTTTATCAATTGAGACACAAACGCTATTTCAAGGCGAACTTGATATTTTTCTTGGTTCAGAAGAACAGCAATTAGATAAAATAAAAAGATTTGGAGCTGATCGCACCGAAACCCACACTGATCCAACGCCACCTGAATATAATTTCACCCAATTATTTGAAGCCGTGTTCGGCGCTCAATATTTACATGCACTTGAAGCTGAAAGTAAATACATTGATAGTGCAGGGCACGTTCGCTATATAGATTTTGTTCTGACAAGAAGTAACGGTCTTAAAAACCAGAGTAATATAGCTATAGAGCTTAACGGAGAGCGTTATCATCACCCGCTTATAATTGGTTTAAAAAAATATCGTTCGCAATTATTTAAGCAAAACTCATTAGTTTACGATGGTTATTTAGTTTTTAGATGGTCAATCAGAGGTATGAGCGACCATTACAAGTTTAGTGATCAAATGCATGATTATTTCGGTGATCCTAAAAGCTTTAGTGCTGCACCTAAATACTTAGCAGAGCGTGATTTATCATTTCAGCTTTTAGATCACCAAGATCAAGCTGTAAATAGTATTTCAAATCAGCGCGAGAAAGGTAAAAGTACTTTTTTAGTTGTTTTACCTACTGGTACAGGCAAAACAGAAGTATTTATAGAAGATTTAAAAAATCAAATTGATGCTGGTATATGTAAGAAAGCTTTAGCAGTAGTACCTAGTACAGCTTTAAAAAAACAATTAAAAGAGCGATTAGGTTTAAGGTATCCCCAATTAAAAGTGGGTGAGTTATTAACAGATCCAACACTTGATGTTGTAGTGCAAACGAGCGCTTACATGATGCGCCATTACAGTACCATGCAATCACAATCTTTTGATTATATTCTGATTGATGAAGCTCATCATGCAGTAGCGACAGGATTAAGAAAAGTAATTGAATACTTTAAGCCTAAAACACTATTAGGGCTTACTGCAACAGACGAAAGACCCGATGCCCAAAAGCTGCAAGATATATTCGGTCGCTACAAAGTCGATTTAACTTTAGAGCAAGCAATCCAAAAAGGACTTGCTCCGCAAATAAGAGCTTACCGGCTTCAATCTAACATTGATCTATCGCAAGTACGTTTTAATGGCAAAGACTATGTAAAGGCTGATTTAAATAAAACCGTACTAGTACCTTCGCGCGATCAATTAATTGTAGATCTAATCAATAAATACTTTGCAGAGCCCTTAATTGAGGGTAAGCCACTAAAACAAGGTGTTGTGTTTTGCACCGACATAAAGCACGCCCAACGAATAGCGCAATTGTTTAATAAACATGGAATTAGCGCACAAGCAGTACATGGCTCTGATCGCAAAGGGCTTGATGAATATCAAAAAGGGGATATACGCTTTTTATGTGCTTGCGACCTACTTAACGAGGGGTGGGATGCGCCACAAACTGAAATTTTAGTTATGGCGAGACCCACAATGTCTAAAGTACTTTACACCCAGCAATTAGGGCGCGGTACGCGTAATTACAAAGACAAAGAAGCGCTTATTGTTATCGATGTAGTAGATAGCTATGGCGCAGCTTTGCAACCAATGTCAGTACACGGCTTATTTAACTTTTCTACTTACAAGCCATTTGAAAATATAATCAAAACAGAAGTTCCAACATCCGAAAGCGAAGCAATTGAGTTAGATCGTTTATACGAAGGTGAGCGCCGTATTGAGAAAGTAAACATATTTACTTTTGAACATGAATTCGGTGGTTTACTAAATGAAGAGCAGCTTGCTCGCGAGTTATTTATTTCAACAGGCACAGTAAAAAGTTGGGTTAAAAAAGGAGATATAATCCCAGCAAAAACACACCCATTTGGTAAACACACATTAAACTATTTTAGTGAATCGCAGTTAAAGCAAATCAAAATAGACAAAAATATTAAAGAACGTACCGAAGATTCAAGACGAGATGATTTTTTTGAATTTTTACAAAGTCGAGATTATTCATTCTCATATAAAATTGCTTTTTTACTTGCCTTTATAAGTGAATGTAATGCACAAGGCGAAGCCCAAATTTCGAAACTTGTGTTGCGATATCAAAGTTTTTACAAGCAGTTACAAGAAGAGTTCGGACAAGCAGAAAAAGACAAAAACCCGCTTAATGATAAAGAACGCTTAAACGATACTGCTTATTTAACTCGTAGTTTATTAGCGAACCCGTTTGAAAAGTACGAGCGTAAACGTTTTATTTATCACGCAAAAGACCTCAACATTATTTCGTTTGACTCAGTACTGTGGGAAAAGCTAGATGAAAACGCACTTGGCGAAATCAAGCAGCAATATATTCAAGACGGTAAAGATTATTACCAAAAAATAGGTCTTAAGCTTCAAAACCACCACTTCAAAGCATTACTTTCATTTGAAGAGCAAGTTGATAATACAGTTGTAAATATTACTCCTGCACAAAGCAGTAATGATGAGGAACTATTTACAAGCCAATTAAAAACTGTAAATGAGGTAATCAAGCTGCCGTACTTCCCTAATATTAAAATAGCGTGTGGGCATTTTAAAACAGGCGATAGCAGCGATGTTGAATATTTAGATGCACCATATGGAGCTGGCAAGCTCGATCCTGAAGTTCATTTTTTAGCGCGAGCATCAGGTAACTCAATGAACGGCGGTAAAAATCCAATATACGATGATGATTTACTGCTACTTGAGCTTATAACATCCGACAAAGCGGGATCGCTACGTGGTCAAATAGTCGCGATAGAGCGAGATGATATAGGCGGCGACGGGCAGTATTTACTGCGAAAAATTAATAAATTACCCAATGGGCAATATGAGCTAATCGCTCAGAACCCAGATTACGAAGTAATGATTGCAGATGAAAGTATGCGAACGTTCGCACGGTTCAAACAAGTAGTTGTGGAATAGGTATAGGCGCGATTTTTAAAGGGTTTAACGGGGATTTGAAAGCTTTATTGAACGTGAAAATTTAATGTTTTTAGGATTGGAGAGTCAAATGGAAGAGCGAGAATGCTTAGCTTGTGGGTTTATTATTGAACTAGAACAAGGTGTTAAAGTTAAACAATGCCCGAGTTGTAAAAGGTTTTATGATAAAGTGAAACTACAGGTTGAAAAGGGTAAAAGTTTTACACAAATAACAATTAACCCATTAGATAAAAAAGTGATAGAGGTTGAACCAAAGGAATCGATCATAACTTTTGAAAAAGAATGCCCATTTTGCTCGGAATATATCAAGAATACAGCTAAGAAATGTAAGCATTGCGGTGAGATATTAGATGTTGTTCTTAGGGCCGCAGATGAATCAAAAAGAGTTAATAATGTTTTTATGAATTCATCATCAGCTGCAGTAGCTGTTACCCAGCCTAAGTCTTTCCCACATCTATTACACTTTGTACTTTCTTTAATTACAGGTGGTCTTTGGATTATTATTTGGATAATCCATTACTTAGCTAGGACAAGATAAAAAATATAACCAATATTGGTAATTAAATAGATAATACATAGTTTTTAAAAACCTCTATTCGAGGTTATATCGCGTTGGTGATGGCAACAAGGACGCCTGCCGCCGACCACCCTTTGGAATCCCACGGCGCACCCGAGGATCACACTGTGTCCTCAAGTTAAAAATTTATGTGAACGTAATCGCCGTGTATTCGCCATCCATGGCGAAGTCACGGCTTAACTTGCATCCATGCAAGTGATTACTCATCAATTTATAACTTTTGGGTGTGATCACGGGGATTAGAGTGTGTTGATAGATTGGTATTTATAAATGTAGTCGCGGTTTTACATCGAGCTTTTAGTTGTAGGCGCTGAGCTTGCTCGCGCGAAAAGCGAAGCTTTTTAATTGTATAAGGTTTGAGCAAAAAAGTTATGTACGAAAATCGTTTTACTAAATGGATGCGCTGGACAGATAGAAATTCAGCAGACTGTATTAATTACCCTGGAGTTTATATCTGTGCAATTGCTGATGAAGATTTATCTGGTTGTAATTTTTCTTGGACTACAAACATTGTTTACGTAGGAATGACTAACTCATTAAAAGGCTTGAAAGGAAGGTTAAAGCAATTTGATAACACCATAATTGGAAAAAGTGGGCACGGTGGTGCAGACCGTGTCAGATATAAGCACCAAGATTATGAAAAGTTAGTACCAAATTTATATGTAACTGTTGCTCCCTTTGAGTGTGATGTTAAATCAAGCACCCACGTGGATTTAAAGATAATGGGAGAGGTCGCTAAATTTGAGTATGTCTGTTTTGCACGTTTTACAGAGTTATTTGGACAACTTCCTGAGTTTAATAATAAAAAGAAATCGCCCAAATATAGTTTAACTTTAGGCAGGAATAATTAGTTTAAAATGGGATTAAATACCTACATACCCAGATATTTTCTGTTTGATGGGTGCACCAAAAGGCTAATATTACTGCTACCCTCTTGAAACACCAATACGTACCCGAAAATTACACAATGACGTTAATAATCTGAACACAAGCAGTGAAGATAGCCCATTCATGAGCAATATGCGCCTTGTAAACAACGATGATTGGAAATTACTTCAATAGAGTTCTAAGATCTGTACTCCAGTTCTTTGGTCGAAATTTTGTTTTCTCTACAACAGGCATAACCCCAGCTCGTTCGAGCCAGTAATTTATACCATTACTTGCTTTTACTTTTATTAACTCTGAACCATTAAAGTTGATGGTTTCTAAGATTCCATAAACGTAAGTGTTTTCTCTTAAATATAAACATTTACTATTTGTATGTTTAAAAGCGTTACTCTGCTTGTTATTCATTTTTGTAATTGCTAGTTTCCAATCATTAACATCAGGACAAGCTGTACTCCCCCATTTAAATCTTAGATAGCTTAATGAGCTTTTGGTTTTAATGGTGGTACATGGTTTTTTCATACCACATTTGATAGATTTCGATTTATTGTTGTTTAATTCGATTTTCTCAGATTTAGATTTACAAGGCTTGTCTGTAAAACTCACTATACCTTTCGTTTCGCATTTGTATATTTCAGCTTTTGATATAAAGGGGGTTAATGCTATTAACAGTAATATTTTTTTCATATAATTTCGCTTTAAAATTAATTTAATAAATGCAATCAAACTTATTTAAGGCTTAGATACCTTACTTAGCTCATCAACTAAATTATGCGTAAATGGCCATGGGATCCCCCCCTTTCTAGTTAACTCTTTCAAGTCAGGTGTAATTCTTTCGATATTTTTTGCTGCATCTCGAAATAATCGATTTTGTTTAGCTATATTTTTTTCTTGTTCCCCTAGCCGCTCTTTTTCTTTTTCTAATTTGTACTTCTCAAGTGTAATAGATTCTAAAATAGCTAGCTTTTCATTTACTGAATCTTGAGTTGCGTCTCTATATTCATATAGTTTTATGATTTCAAATTCTAAGTTTAATTTTTTTTGAGAGAGCTCACTAACTTCATTTTCTAGGCTTCGGTTAAATTTTTCTATTAACGAAGCCTTTTCTTTTTCAAACATCTCTGAAGCTCTTTTTTTATTTTCTTCTAGCGTAAAGATTTTCACTCTATCTAATTGATTTATTTCTACTAACAGCTTTTTTTTCTGGTTTATTAAGTTTTGGTTTTTAATGTTTATCTCGTTTATCAGTTTAATTTCATAAGCATCTATTTTATTTTGTATATTTGACCTCTGGGCTATGTATTCATTGATTTGAGATAATTTTTTCGAAGCATGCTTGATATTCTCTACAAGCCCTTTATATTTTATTCTGTATGCATTACGAATTTTAGATTCGTCTTTGTTTACAATTACCTCAAGATTATTTTTAGTATATGATAAATCACGTAATTGCGCTTTTAGAAACGTTACGGCTGAATATAAGCTTGTTTTTTCTTGTTCGTATTTATTCAAAAACTCCCTTCTTTCAAATATTAAATCTTTAATTGATTGACGTTCATGTGCATGGCATAGCTCTCCTATAAATCCAGCGGGAGCAATACTCAGCCATTTTGCATTTGAGCTATCAAATAAATCACTCACTTCTTCTAATGTTATTACTTCAGAGGTAGGAATAAAATTACTAAAGTCGAATTCTATAGCGTTTTGATTTAACCTTTTATACTCGCTGATTTTATCAGTGCCACAGAAGTGAGATACCGCGATTTCAATTAAAATTTGCTCACCCTTTGAATAACCAATCACGTCAGGAATTCGTTTAGAATTATCAATAGGAGTTTCAATTTCAACATTATCAAAAATAAGTGTGAAGTGATAAGGAGCAAAATTACCAATTGGTATTGTTAGCTTTTTATTATTATTAAGTACTTCTTTAGCTAATAAGTGAAGTTCTGTTTCGTAGTTCCATTTACAGTTCTTTGCTTTTTGATCATCTGGAGCATGGGCGAAGTGGTTTGCTTGTATAGCTCCTTTTTTGGCAATTAACTGTGCTCCGCAATCAACGCAGATACAATTACATTTTAGACCTTTTTGAACATCATCAATACTCGTGATCCAGTCTTGCTCATTATATGTTCTAGTCATCTTATAATTATGGCTCATTAAATATCCTTATTATGATTTATCAACCAACCGCCAATTTCCAGCCCCATGCCACATTTCACTTGGCATGGGGCTTATTAATTTCCAGATTATATTCATCGGCTGACTGCCGTTATAACTTTGGTATTTTACCTCGCCGTAGCTTACAAATCCCATAGTTCGGCCGTTTTCGTCTTTGCATTGTTCGCGCACAAATAACTGGATGGTTTTGCCTGTTTACTGTTGCTTAATATAACTTAGACCACTGCCATGTTCTGTGCGGGCGCTGTTTTGCGTTTGCCAATGGAACAGAGTAGAGCTGATTGCATAATCGTGATACAGCGTGGTGGGCTGAGAAGGTCTTTTCGCACTTGTTGAGTTAATCACGATTCAAATTTTGCTCAATTACTTGTGTAATTAATTGCTCATAAATACCAATTTTCTGCATAAAATCACTCCTAGTATAGAGCGTTTAGTTTACTTTAACACGTTACAGCCACAAGTATTAACCGTCTAAGTTAAGTCTTAACCGAGAGATAAATTACAGGGCGATGCAGAAAAATAATCCCCTTTAACTTCACCTGCAAACACATAATTAATGAGTAATTACCTCGCATGGTGGAGTTTTGTTTCCGACAAATACTAAGAGGGTCGGCGGTATCTGTTCTTTGGTCGTCATTGCCGACGTGATATTAAGTAAAAGCTGCGCTTTTAAACGTCAGCAAGCAGCGCGTCTACAGGTGTTTAGGTCAGTTTTGGTTGTTAACGTTAGCTGGGAGTTGTGACTAATCACTTAAAGTTAAAAATCAAAAGCGCGATGTAAAATCGCACCTACAAGTGCTAAAGCTTAATAGGCATACTGATCTCACAATCTTTGCATACTAAAGAGTAACTTTCTTTGCGTTTGCTTGTTTTAGTATTGGTGCTTGAGCACTTAGGGCATTGCGTTTTCATTGGTGTATTTGCACTGCAATTGCCGCATTTAACAAAGTAACCATAACGGCCGGAAAGAGGCTGTAAATTACTCGAATTATTACATTGCTTACAAGTTAATGTTATCTCTTGGATTTGCTCCGTTTTAGACTCAACTTGTGCCGTAATAGTTTGCTCAGCCGCTATTAAACTCTCATCGTATGCAGGTTTTGATTCACTTATCTTTGCTGATACATGTGAAGGCTCTTGTAAGTTAGGCGATATATTTTGCTCTAAAATAAATTGGCAAATTCTATCGAGTGATTCTTCACTGAACCAAGGTCTTACATTGGTTGAAAAAAAATGAAGTGCATTAGGTATAGACGCAGGAAGCTTCATTATATCTAGTAGTTTATCGGCAATAAATTCTGATTTAACTAGGGCGTGTTGATCTTTGCGGTATAAAAAACAAACAGCATGAGGATAAGGTATAATTGAATTCGCTAAAAAACGTTACACCGAACCCTCATGCCAAGATTAATGTTAACAGACGCGACATGGAATGTCTTATCAAAAGTAATGCACTTAAGTGGTCGAATTTATAATAAGCCTGAGCATAGAAAAACGCTCGAAGGCATACTCTATAAGATGCGTACCGGTATTCCTTGGCGAGATTTACCGTCTTATTTCGGCTCGTGGAGTGCTATCTATAGACGATTTAATTTATGGTCCAAAAAAGATATTTTGAATGAATTATTTCGTGTGTTATCCCACTATGCTGATATGGATTGGATCTTTATTGATGGCAGTATTGTCAGGGCTCACCAGCATAGTTGCGGTGCAAGAACCGCTGGCAATGAATCAATCGGTAAGAGTCGAGGTGGCAATTCGACTAAAATTCATCTTGCAGTAGATAGCGGAGGATTGCCTGTTTATTATGAATTATCCTGTGGAAATACGCATGATATCGTCCATGCAGAGTCACTTGTAGACAATTGCCCAACGAGTAATGTGGTTGTCGCAGATAAAGGCTACGATAGTGAAAAACTAAGAGAGTTTATTCGTGATAATAGCGCTACACCCGTTATTCCACGCAAGGATAACAGTTTAGTGGGTAATGAAGATATTGACTGGTGCATGTACAAATATAGGCACTTAGTTGAGAATGCCTTTGGTCGGATCAAACAATATAGAGGGATAGCTACAAGGTATGAAAAGCTTGAACGGAATTATCATTCCATGCTCGCTTTAGCATTTACTATGATGTGGCTACCAATGTGGGCTGATTAATATATATACTACAAAGATCAACAGCCCCTA
>NZ_AUTQ01000274.1 GCF_000498095.1 Pseudoalteromonas sp. TB64 | reverse complement strand
ATTTAAGTAAAATAAATAAAAGTACATCTGAAGGAAAAAGCACTACCTACTCTTGATCACCCGGTCCAAAGGTCAGTAGTTCGAATCCACTCATTCGTACCAAAATTTAAGTAAAATAAATAAAAGTACATCTGAAGGAAAAAGCACTACCTACTCTTGATCACCCGGTCCAAAGGTCAGTAGTTCGAATCCACTCAGTCGTACCAAATTTATTCTAATATCACAGAATAAATTTATTTAAGAATTCAAAAATTGTACGACTGTAGCTCAGTTGGTTAGAGCACTACCTTGACATGGTAGGGGTCGGTGGTTCGAATCCACTCAGTCGTACCAACATTTAAAAATCCTAAAAAAATTGTACGACCGTAGCTCAGCTGGTTAGAGCGCTACCTTGACATGGTAGAGGTCGGTGGTTCGAATCCACTCGGTCGTACCAATTAAACTCTATATTTCAAACAGTTAAAAATCCTATTCAATCTACTCGTTTAATTTTTTGTTGAAAATTAAATTCTTAGTTTTTTTATTATTTTGTATTCAAAATTTTAAAATAACGAGAGCCAAGCCTCAAAAGATCATCCTAAAAATTCCAGTTTTTATCGATTTGTGCCCAAACTTGTGCCCAAGCGCCCAAACCACTTTTTTAGCTCTTTAATCTTCCTCAAAATTAGACCCCTACCCTTGCAAATTCACAAACCTCAAATCACAAATTCCAAACCAAAAATTTCAAATCAGGTGACCACTACCCTAATATTTTCCGTGTCATTTCATGAAATATCCTATGACCCCTATTCTATAAACGTAAAAATCCAAGCAGTCACGCTTAACAGAGTTGATTTAATTAATTGTAGATATCCTTAGTTTCTTACTGGATATTATGCACAGAAGAATTCTTAATGGCTGGAAAAAATCAATTGGACAACAACATCAAAAAACGAAATCTAACAAATTAATCCACTAGATTACATCACCTCAATAATGTTTTGTCAGCCAGAGGCAAAGTCAACACTTGATTACTAGCTTTCAGTGCTTACTGATCTTAGTAATCGTGTGTTAAGGATATTTTTATTACCTGTGTTGATGAGTTAACAGGTTTTCCTGAGGCCATTGCGACTATTTTCCCAGAAACCGAAACTCAGCTATGCGTAATTCATCAAATCCGTAACTCAATGAAATACGTAGCGTCTAAGAATCAAAAAGCATTTATGGCTGATTTGAAACCTGTCTATAAAGCAGTCAGTTAGGAATAAGCTCAACTCGCACTTGATGAGTTAGAGGCTAAATGGGGAAATGCTTATCCATTAGTCATTAATTCTTAGCATAGGAAATGGCATAAATTACCCCATTACTTTAAGTACCCAGAGCGCATCCGGAAGATTATCTATTCCACCAATGCAGTGGAAGCAGTACATCATCAGTTCAGAAAATTAACCAAACCAAAGGGCACTCCCTAATGAAAATAGCTTACTGAAATTATTGTACGCAGGCATATTAAATGCGTCAGAGAATATGTAGGACGATGCCAATTCATAATTAGAGTCTCTGCTTATCCTAACTAGCTATTTATTTTGAAGGGCGTTTAGACAGCGTACTGGATATTTAAATAATTTAACTTTTCTTTTACCGTAAAATCAAAATACACGTGTAGGTTAGCTGTACAACGTAATTTAAAAGCGTTTGCTAACCTACAGAACCTCAATGTATCAACATGAAAATTCGACTGTAATCTCTCCTAAACCTTCGTACTTTATTGATGTTTTTTTATTTATATCTAATTGCATTAGACCGTTATAAGAGCCGGTAATAAAGATATGTCCTGCTTTTAATTCAAACCCATTTTCCGTTAAAAAGTTAATAGCCCAATATAAAGGAAGCTGCGGCAAACCTGCCGGATGCTTCCCTGCATAGCTTTGTAAATCTTCGCCCTGTTTAACATCAATATTTATATCACTGCTCTCGTATGCTTTTTTAACGTCTACTTTAGAGCCTAAATATACACCTTGATTAGATAATCCATCGGCCAATTTTTCATAGTGTGTTGCTTGATAACCCTCTGGAAATCTGTTTTGAATAAGCTCCAACGCTAAATGGGCACTACCAATGGCATTATCTATATCCTCATTTTTATATTCTTCATAGCTTGCTAGGTCTTTGTTTAACACAAATGCAATTTCTGGCTCAATGAGCGCTTTATTATTTTTTGTGAAAAGAGCACAACGTCCCATAGATTTAACCGGAGCATGCAAAAGTGGCGCGAGGATAATCGTGCCATCACCTGATGGAAGCATACATTTCCAACCATACACTTTTTGGTTATTTAGCTTAATCATCAACTTCTGAACTGCTAAAACGTCGTCTATAGAATTAAGCGTTATATCTGATGATAAGTCTGGTATCGCAATGCCTTGCTCTCTTTTATTTAGTAAATGCTTAGCGATATGTTCAAGCAAGATTGAGTTATCCACTGTAGTTCCTTTTTTGCTATTGAAAGTTATTTGCATAGTAATAATAACAGTGTTCTTGACAATTAAACATATGATGTTTAGATTTGTCGAACGTTACTCTTTTGCGAATTTACTTCTTGTTAAGTGAGTAAACTCTCAAAGGTTGAACTTTACCTGACGACACGACACACAAATATATGGAGATCACTATGCGTTCAAAGAAAAAAATTGCACTCGGTGTTTTAGCCGCTCTCTCAAGCTGTTCATTTGCTCAAGCTGCTACAAACGATAAAGTAAAAGACGATACTGAAGTCATTGTTGTAACGGGTGTTCGTTCAAGTCTCGAGGCCGCATCATCTCTAAAACGTTACAGCGATAGTGTTCAAGATAGTATTGTTGCTGAGGATATTGGTAAGTTTCCCGATCAAAATGTGGCTGAGTCTTTACAACGTGTTCCTGGTGTTTCAATTAACCGTGTAAATGGTGAGGGCTCAAAAATAACCGTTCGTGGTTTTGGCCCAGAATTTAACGTTGTTACATTAAACGGGCGCACATTAGCTACTTCTGAAATTGGTCGCTCGTTTGATTTTCAAGTATTAGCAGCTGAGCTAATATCGGGTGCTGATGTCGTTAAGTCGCCTACGGCTAAAACACCTGAAGGGAGCATTGGTGCTTATGTTAACGTTAAAACTGCACGCCCATTAGATAACCCCGGATTACATGTACTTGGCTCTATAAATGCCAAATACAGTGAACTTTCTGGCGAGACGAGTCCTGAATACTCTGCGTTATTTAGCAATACGTTTGCTGATGAAACATTTGGTTTTAATATTGCCCTTTCACAACAAAAAAGTGATAACCGATACGATTCAATGGGCACTACCCGTTGGTTATTACTCAATAATGAGCCAGGTGTGATTGAAGGCGACATTCATAATTTAGATGGCAATGTGGTTACGCCAACTATGCTTCGCCATGCTGGGCGAATTGAATACGCATTAGGGCAAGAGCATCGCGAACGTACAGGCATTAATACCAGTTTTCAGTGGGCACCAGATTCAAGCTTTACCAATACTTTTGATTACATGTATACGGATCTCTCAGTAGAAACTCAAACTCAAGGTTTGCAAGCCGGTTTACAGTATCCTAATTGGCGAAATGTGGTTGTATCAGACAACGGTACTATTTTATCAGGCACTAAGTTTTCGGGTAAAACACTGGGCGGAACTGGTGAAAATGTAGATTTTAGAATTGATGGTTTATTTCAAGAGCTGGAGTCAAAATCAAAAACACAGGCATTTGGGTTTAATTCTATAAAAGAATTTGATGTATTAACGCTTGAGTTTGATATAAGCCATTCAACATCAAAATCAACGCCGCGTAGCGACTTATTAGTTCCTAATTATATTTCACCGGAGCGAAACGACAGTTTAAATTTTGATTTTAGAAACACTGATACCGTTAATTTAGACACAACCATTGATTATGCTTCGCCGACAAGCGTGAGAGCACATTGGAATCAAGTTTCACATTACGAATTAGAAGACACGATTACAGAGCTGCAAACAAAAGGGAAATACCTACTCGATTTAGAGTTTGCTGAAAGCCTAACCTTAGATTCAATCGATTTTGGTATTGCGTATTCAGATCGCGAAAAAGTAAGGGATCGCTTTGAAACATTCCATGAAGATAACTGTGGTTTAGTAGCACCGAATGCCGATATTTGTGGCGAACTTAGAGATATGCCTGATGACATATTTTCAGCAAGTCCCTATTCAGATTTTTTAAGTAGTGAGCCAGGTAATTTTCCGCGTGACTTTTTGTTTGCTGATATAAATAAATACCATAGCGCTATTCGTGATATGACCAAAAATCCAAATTGGCCAAACGAGCAATATAACGAAATCGCATCATCAAGCGTCACCGAAGAGAAAATAAGTGCTTATTCGCAGTTTAATCTCAGCGGCTTAATTGGTGATTACGATTGGCGCGGTAATGTGGGAGTCCGTTATGTAAAAACGGATACAAGCTCAAGCGGTTACGGCAAAAGGCGCCTAGGTTATACGGGCGAGCTTGATAATGGCCAACCTTTATTAGTTGTTGATTACACAGACTCAGGAAGCCTTAAAGCCAAAAATAGTTACACTAACTGGTTACCTAGCGCTAATTTTAGTATTAATTTAAGTGATAACTTATTGGTAAGAGCCGCAGCGGCTAAAGTTATGTCGCGCCCTGCCATTGACGACATTGGCGTACAAACAACGTATACCGATATGCAAGCAGGTAGCTTTTCTCAAACAGGTGGCAATCCTTATTTAGCACCTTATAAAGCTAATCAATACGATTTATCTTTTGAATATTATAGTGATAGCGGCGATTCTTACGCGGTTAACTTTTTCAAAAAGGATATATCTAGCACAATTGCACAAATAACTTATCTAGATAATACGCCTGATATTTGGGATGGGTCGCAATACGTTGATTCATCAGTAAGTATTGATGGATACGGCAATGTAAACGAAACTATTAATACTAAACAAAACCAATCAGGCGGCTCAATTACTGGAGTAGAACTTGCTGTACAACATAATATGGATTATTTACCGAGCTTTTTAAATGGCTTAGGTGTGCAAGCAAACTATACATGGGCTGATACTACAAATAAAAACACACAAAAAATAGAGCTTCCAGGTGTGACCGACCCAGGTGATAAATTAGAGGGGTTTGCCGAAAACTCTTATAACATTGTTGTCTACTACGACAAAAATGCATTTCAAGCGCGTTTAGCTTACAACTGGCGAGATGACTTTTTAAGTAGCCGAGCTGGTATACGCAGTGGTGGATTACCAGAGCATACTGCGGCTTATGGTCAGCTCGACTTTAGTATGTCTTATGCGGTTAACGATAACTTTACGCTAACAGGCGAAGCAATAAATATAACTGATGAACGTACCTATCAATATGCCGATGTAAAAGAGCGCGTTATTAATACCCAATATACTGGTCCGCGTTACCGTATAGGTATACGCGCTAAGTTTTAACGCTTTATTGAAATAACCCAAATTGCTATAAAGATCGCTCATCAGCGATCTTTATTATATTCCCACTATGTCAGTTTTAAACATATAAACAACGATTAAAATTAGTTACCACTCCCCCTATTTTGTGCACATTACATTGACCAGCCAAACATAATATGTTTATATTAAAGATATGAGCGAACTTATATATTACGACCTAAAACAAACATCAGGAATGGCAGCAAGCCTTTCTGTTCAAGTGGCTAAAGAAATTGGCAGACGCATTGTGTCTGGATCATTTGAAGCCGGCAGTTTAATTGATGATGAAGATGCACTCGCTAAACGCTACCAAGTAAGCCGTGTAGTAGTACGCGACGCGGTAAAAATCTTAGTAAGCAAAGGCCTACTTGATGTACGCAGAGGTATTGGTACGCGTGTACTACCTCGTGATAGATGGAATATGCTAGACGATGACGTATTAGCATGGCATTTATCAGCACCACCTAATCGTAAATTTTTAGAGCAATTAATGGACGTGCGCCTAGCCTTTGAGCCAAAAGCAGCACGTTGGGCAGCTGAACGTGCGCGCCCTGAGGATTTAATTGAAATTGCAGCCGCATGCGAGCGCATGGCTAAAACAGATAACAGCGTAGAAGATTTTATTATTGCTGATTCTTTATTTCATAAGGCCATTATAAAAGCAGCGCAAAATAGCTTTTTAGCTTCTATGGAAGGCGTTATTTATTCTGCACTTTTAGTTAGTATTAAAGTAACAAATAAAGACCCGCGCGATAACGGTGCATCTATTCCGTTTCATCGTGAAGTGTACGAAGCCATTGCTGCAAAAGATGGCGATAAAGCCGAATTTCTCACCGAAAAACTCCTTAAAGATGCCAGCTTTCGTCTTTCTGCGACAGTAAATAACAAATAGCCATTGTTTATTGTCGCAAATTCATATAAATAGTACGTATAAATAAATAATACGGACACTAAGATACTATGAGCGAATTAACATACTACGATCTAAGACGCAGCAGTGCCATGTCACCTAGCTTACCGGTACAGGTAGCTAAAGAATTAGGCCGTAGAATTGTTGCTGGCACATATACTCCTGGCACACTGATTGATGATGAAAACCGTTTAGCTGAACGTTTTCAAGTAAGTCGAGTTGTTGTTCGTGATGCAGTAAAAATTCTTGTTGGTAAAGGGCTTTTAGATGTACGCAGAGGCATTGGCACTCGTGTAAAAACCCGTGATAACTGGGCGTTGCTTGACGATGATGTTCTTGCGTGGCATTTAAGCGCCCCACTTAATCCTGAGTTTTTAACTCAATTAATGGAATTTCGTTTAGCATTTGAGCCCAAAGCAGCCAGTATTGCAGCGCTTCGCGCAGAGCCTGAAGATATTAAAGCCATTGAAGATGCATTAAATGAAATGCAAAGCTCGGTAAGCGATTTAGATAAGTTTGTTATTGCTGATGCACATTTTCATGGCGCTATTTTACGCGCTTCTCATAATGAGCTATTTATTTCGATGGAATGCGTTATTTTTTCAGCGTTGCTTGTGAGTATTAAAGTAACAAACCAAAGTGCACAAAGTAATCATGCTTCTATTCCGTTTCACCGAGAAGTATTTGATGCTATTGCCACCGGTAATAGCGAAAAAGCACAAGCCCTTACAGAAAAGCTTTTAGCTGATGCTAAAGCAAATTTAGCTAAGTTAATGGATATTTAATTTATTTTAAATAGCACCGCTAACTCATCATTTAATGTGAGAGGAATGATGAGTAGCGATGCAAGCACAACAACGTTTATCGCAATTTAATTAAAAATTAATTAAAGATAATATTCAGCATAATTTTTAGCATTAGTCGTAAATTCTTCTAAACCCATTCCTGATTTATACAAGCCGCTTCCTAAACCAAAACCCGATGCCCCAGCATTAACAAATTCATCCTGGTTTTGAGGCGATACACCGCCCACAGGGTAAATATCAATACCCGAAAGCACTGTTGTAATTGCTTTTAAGCCTTTTGGGCCAGCTGTATCTGCTGGAAATAACTTAAGCGCGTCGGCACCAGCATGCAGTGCAGCAAAACCTTCAGTGGGTGTATAAAATCCTGGTACGCTGTATAATCCTTTTAATTTACTATAACGGATCACCTCTACATCGCTATGCGGCGATATAATAATACGCCCACCCGCTTCAATTACCTGATCAACTTCGTCTTTAGTAACAACCGTGCCCGCGCCAATAATGGCTATATCTGCGTATTTATCACTTAATAACTTAATACTTTTTAATGCCTCAGGAGAATTAAGTGGCACCTCAATAACGCGGTAACCAATATCAATAAGTACTTTTGCATAATCAAGCACTTCATTTGGTGTAATACCGCGTAAAATAGCAATCAGTGGTAGTTGCTTCATAGCATGAGTTAACGTAATTAATGACATAATTGAGTTTCCTTTTTAGTTAAAAGACCGGCCTGTACAGCTAGTGTAAACATGCCTTTAGTAGATGCCGTAGCACTGTTTAAAATAGAAGAAGTGAAGCCGAGTTCTTTTAATGCTTCACAATAGAGAGTGTTTAAACTTGAGTTACCAATTAAATAAACATGCTTAATGTCGTTTAGCTTACTTTTAATACCCGCAAGCTCAGCGCCAATAAGTAAACCAGATAAGTAACTAGGTACGTTTTGCAGCGTTAATTGTTTATCTAGCTTTAAAGTACGCGCACTAAATAATGCACTTAATAAACTGCTCTGAACTTGACTAACACCAACGCCTTTTAAAAAACTTGGCATATCTGTTGGTGTTTTATCTAGTGACTCTAGCCCTTCACCTAAAATGCTTTGTTTAGTCAATAAATCAAACATTTCGCCGGTCATGAACGTACTAAGACTTGTAATAACCGTTTTTTGGTCAGTATCTTTTGCAACTTGAACCCACTTAGAGTGAGTACCGGGTAGGCAAAACATAGTCTCACTCAATGTTTGATTACTTAGCTCACCCGCTGTTTGCTCTACATCTAATACAGCGCCAAATACTTGTACTTCTTCACCGCGCATTACATCGCATACATTATTTTCCATAACGTATTTAACACCCGGCACAATACTAATTTGTAAGCCTGCTTTATTATTTGCTTTACAAAGGTTTACGCTCATACTACCGAGATTAGCTGGCGCATTTACATAGCCTGTATCTTGCCAACCTATAGCACCGCCTACCATACCCGCCATAATAATCGGCATTTTATGCTTTGATAACCAGCCTGATATATAACTAAGTAATACGGTTTCTAAACAGTCATTTTTAATACAAAGTACGCCCTGTTCACCATTAACAGTATCTAAAATGCTGCCTTTGCCATCGACTAAAAAAGCTCTAAAGTTAGAGCTTCCCCAATCAACCACAATTAATGCTGGTAAGTTGCTTTTGTTATCGCTCATAAGCCTTGCCCTTATTTATTAAATTGATACTTCGTAATGTTTAATAAAATCAAGGTCGGGCTCAATACCAAGGCCTGGACCTTGTGGTAGCGCAACTGTTCCGTTGTTATTTTTAACTTGCTCGTTAATATTTAGAGACTCTTGCAATAACTGCTCTCTAAATAAGTTTGGCGTTGTATCGTACTCAAGCATAGGTTGTACTGGGTGTGCAGCACCTGGTAAATCAGGTAACGCAGCTAATAAATGTAGATTAGTACCTACCGCAATAGCCGAACCCCACACATGGTTTATAACAGGCACAAAATGCGCGTGTGCCATAGCTAATACTTTTTGATATTCGGTAATACCACCGAGCGCACACACTTCTGGCTGGAGTAAATCAACGCAGCGGTTTTTAATTAAGTCTCTAAAGCCCCAGCGGGTAAATTCGGCTTCGCCACCGGCAATGCTCATATCAAGTGCTTCACATAAATCGCGATAGCCTTGATGATCCTCTGGTGCAACCGGTTCTTCAAACCAGTACACGCCTAAATTTTGCAGCTCTCGACCTAGCGGAATAGCTTCGCGCGCTGTATATGCATGGTTAGCGTCAACCATTAGGCGCATATCGCGGCCAATACCTTTACGTACAGCTTCAACAAGCTTTATATCGCGGTCTGGCGAAAGGCCTATTTTCATTTTCATGGCCGTAAAGCCCATTTCTTTAATGCGTTGGCTTTCTTCGGTAAAGCGCTCTTCCAGGTTTGGAAATTTTTGTAGCATCATGCCGTAACCATAAGCCGGAATGCGGTCTCTAAAAGCCCCCCCTAGTAACTTATAAACGGGTTGATCTAAAAATTTACCTGCAATGTCCCACAGAGCAATATCTACACCAGATAAAGACTGAATAGGCATGCCTTTTTGGCCATGATCGCGCAGTAAGTTATAAACTTTATGCCAAATCACTTCTCTGTCGAGTGGGTCCATGCCCAAAATCATAGGCTGAATTACATGCTCAACAATTGTTTTATTGGCAAACGCAACGCCGCCACCGCCAAAACATTCGCCCCAACCTGTAATACCGATATCCGTACGAACTTCAACTAAATGTGCGGTACGTTTAGCGTAATACTGCTGCGAATAACCAAGTTCTTCTTCTAGGTCGTACTGTAAAACGTGGCTAATAATTTGTGTGATTTTCATAGTCTGTTCCTTAAACCTTTAACGCGCGAGAAACACGTTTATATGCAAGGTAGTCATCTAAAGCTAACAACGAACAATCAACACCCACGCCCGATTGCTTAATACCAAAATGAGGTAAATTAATGCTGTATTTAATGCCGTTTACTTGTACTTCGCCAAAGCGTAAATGTTTTGCAAAGTAAGAAATAGTCTCTTCGTTACTACTAAAAATAAATGAACTTAAACCAGCGTCCGTGTCATTTGCATCGCTAAGTACCTGTTCGTTATCACTAAACGTAATAATACTAATAACAGGGCCAAATATTTCGTCTTTGTATAGATTCATGCTCGAATCTACATTTGTAAGTACGGTTGGTTCGTAAAAATACCCATTAACGCCTGTAGGTTTTTTACCACCTAATTGCAATTGTGCGCCTTTTTGCTGTGCATCTTTAACTAGTTCATCAATACGTTGCCATGAGCTAGCATCCATAACAGGGCCCATATCAATGGCCTCGTTTTTATCAAAACCAACTTTTACTGCTTTTGCACGAGTAAGTACTTTTTCAATAAATTCATCAGCAACGCTTTCGTGTACAAATACACGATTTGGGGTAACACAAATTTGCCCTGCGTTGGCAAACTTAACGCCACAAATCACATCGGCTGCGTTATCTAAATTTGCATCGCTACATACAATGGCAGGTGCATTACCACCAAGCTCCATTGAATAACGCTTGATTGACGTAGCACCTGTTGCAATTACATGCTTACCCACATTAGTAGAACCAATTAAAGTAAGTACAGAGGGAATAGTTGACGCTGAAATAGCATCGCCTACGGTGCTATCTGTGCCCGAAAGTATGTTAACCACACCTGCTGGCAAGCCGATTTTTTCACATAATTCGCCTACAGCATAAGCAGACAAAGGCGTTTTGCTTGACGGTTTTACTACAAGCGGACAACCCGCAGCCATTGCTGGCCCTAATTTATAAGCCAAATTTAATAATGGAAAATTCCATGCTAAAAATGCAGCCGCTACACCAACAGGCTCACGCGAAAGAACGTGGCTGTGTGTACCTTCATTATCTTTTAATTCTTCATCGGCGATATTAACAATGGCATCAGCGTAAAAATTAAGGCTATCAACTAACATTTGAAAGTCGTCAGCGGTTGACTGCCATGGTTTAGCCATTTCTAAATGTACGCATTCACGTAAGTGTTGCTCGTTTGCAATTACTGCATCACGCAGTTTAAGCATCCATTGAGCACGCTCTGTTGCAGGCGTTGTTGACCAACTTGAAAATGCTTCTTGCGCAGACTCTAAGGCCATGTTTGCTTCATTAATACCTGCAGCCGAAATTTCGCCTACAACTTCGAGTGTTGCAGGATTAATAATTTCGGTCGTTGCGTCACTCGTTATTAATTTTCCACCAATATACAGTTGTTTAGAAAGCATTCTGTCGCTCCATTATTATCTACAACACCCTAAGGGCTAAATGACTAAAGTAAGACACACAGGCCTTAATACATAATAACTATTTAAACATATGATGTTTGATTGAGCAAACACAAAATACATTTAGTTAACAAAAAAACTCATATGCCAAGATTTATGAGCATTGCCTTTAATTAAGCCCTCCTCTTCACTCGCCATGGCTTTGTGTAAAGAATCGCTATTGCCTATACAAGGTTCTATCCCAAGTACAAAAGGGGGTAGCTGCTCATTGGCAGACCAACCGTTGTAATTAAACCAAAGCCCTAAGTGACTTATGTTTGTTGATGAAAATTCAAACCCGCAGCTTTGCTGAGCTTTATCATCAACCAGTTTTACAATTATACTTTGATCTTTATGAGTGCCCGTATTTAAGTGTTTGCTAAAAACCTTACTTGCAAAACCACTGTTATAGGGCATAACTTTATTTAGCGGCGGGACTTTAGTTGAGCACTCACTCCAGTTAATAAAGGCACTATTAACGTTATAAAAATGACTTAGCCCTTCATCAACTTTAAACTCCATATGTTTGTTATTTATTAAAATACGCATCTCTGGTTTTATGGCAAAAATAGGATGCGCTGACCAAACAAAAGGGAGATTGTGAGTTGTGTTATTTTTTACGTGGTAATCAACAAGCAGCCGCTTACTGTGTTTTTTTAAGGTAAACGTTCTTATAAATGTAAAAGTAGAGTCAAAAACCTCAGCTTGTAAGCTAAGTATTATCTCTTCATCGCTAATATGGGTATTAGTTATTTGCCATGCTTGGCACCACAACTCACCATGATCATGTGAAAAATGTGTTTTATTGGGGATATGTTCGTACAGCTGAGGAGAAATACCCGGAAAACATTCATCCCAACCACCGCTATCATGCTCAGAAAAGTCATTATTTTTTGCAGGTTTTAAAGTGATTTGTTTATCGTGAGCAAGCCACTCTCTATTGTGTTTTAAGCTTACAATAGAGATGACTTTTGCACCCAACTGAGGAATAACTGTAATAGCAAGCTCACTATTTTTTAGCAAAATAGCCTCAAAACCATGAGCCTTACAGTGTGTTAAGTTAAGCACTTTAATCGTGATAAATTACAGAACGGCCACCATCAATGATTAAGCTTTGCCCTGTCATAAAACTCGAATCTGAACTGGCTAAAAACACGGCTGGGTAAGCAATTTCTTCAGTTGTTCCATTTCGTTTTAGAGGATGTACATCGCCCATTGCTTTGCGTGAAGCTTGCGGATCGTCTGTTTGCTCCCACGACTTAAACGCCATAGGTGTTTCTATCATGCCTGGGCACAATGCGTTTACTCGTATGTTGTGCTTTGCGTATTCAACGGCTAAGTTTTTAGTTAACCCTATAACCGCATGTTTAGTTACCGCATACGGAAAATACCCCGGTACAATTTTATAAGAATGTACAGAACCTACATTTATAATACTGCCACGGCCTAACTCTTTCATATGCTCAAGTACGGCTACAGCACACTGCCACATACCTTCAACATTAACCGCAAAGCTATCACGCCACATTTGTGGCGTAACGTCATCTACGTTTCGCCCGGGGCTAATTAAAGCCGCGTTATTAACTAAAATACTGGGCTTGCCGAGCTCATTAACTACTTTTTCAACCATGTTTTTTATAGCCGTTTCGTCGCTAATATCGGTATGAGCAAAAATAGCATCAAACCCTTTGCTTTTTAGCTCTGCTACAACACTTTCACCCATTTCTTTATTTATATCAGCAACACACACTTTAGCGCCTTGCTCACAAAATACGCGTGCTACTGTTTTTCCAATTCCATCGGCTGCGCCAGTGACAATAGCAACTTCGTTTAATAATCGTGATGACATAGTTATATTCCTTATTTATTGAGCCCAGGGACCAAATCGCGTTCAATGGCCTCAATAGACTTGCCCTTAGTTTCGGGAAGTATGAATGCCATAACAATGCAGCCTACAATAGCGACGCCTCCGTAATATAAAAACGTATTTGCTGCGCCCATGTTCTCTAATTGCCAAGGGAAAAACTGCTGAATACTCCAGCTAGAAATACTCTGTACTAAGGCGGCAAAGGGTAGCGCAACACTGCGTACTCGGCTTGAAAATATCTCCGAGAATATCACCCACATTATTGGCCCTATCGACATATTAAAGGCGGCTAAAAATGCGAATAATCCAAATAAAACATACGCAGGACTAATATTTATAGAAGCATTAATAATTGCACCGGTAACAACTGGTAGCTCTTTTTTACTGTAAATAGTGGCTAGATCTGCTTTTAGCGCAACATCAGTGCTGTATATTTTATTTTCGAAAACGTGCAGCTTTGTAATATCTACTTTTTGCTCTGCAACTTTGGTTATTGCTTCACTGTTGAGTGAGTACGTGGCATTTTCAAAACCATACCAAATTGATACATGCGCAACAGCAATAAGCAGTAAACCGGTAATAGTTAATGTTCTTCTGCCAAGTTTTTCAACAAAGAATATGGCGACCAATGTAAATAATACAGATACCGCACCAAGTACTATTGTTTGTAAAAAAGAGTTTTCGACGCTCATACCTATTTGTTCAAACACGGTAGGTGCATAAAACAATACGGCGTTCATGCCGGTTGCGCCCTGCACTACCGCGTAACATACAGCAAGTAGCACAACAAAACGCATAGGCTTACTAAACAATACTTTAAGTTGCTCTAGTGCACTGTTTTTTGAATCTTCTTGAATGGTTGCTTTAATATCATTAAGTACTACTTCGGTATCGGCGTTATTGATCCCCATACCTTTGAATACAGCGCGTGCTTCTTCATCACGTTTTTTGCTCATTAACCAGCGCGGCGATTCAGGAATCGTCATTAATAACGAAAACCAAATAATATTAGGCACAATTTCAAAGCCAAGCATATAACGCCAAATATTGGCTTCATTTAACCATTCAATTGAGCCCATGTTTTTAACAAAAAAGTAATTAACAACAAACGCAAATAAACTACCTAACGTTATAAGCAACTGATTAACTGATACAAATTGGCCGCGTTTATTAGCGGGTGCAATTTCACCAATATACATAGCTGAGACAGTTATAGAGGCAAATGCGACCCCTCCTATAAAGCGTCCAACAACCAGCATGGGGTAACTTACCGCAAAAGCAGAAATAACCGTAGAGAGTGAATATGTTAAAGCAATGCCAATAAGTACCTTTTTACGACCAAATTTTTGGCATAAAGTACCTGTAAAAAATAGTGCGATGATTACGCCAACAATGGCGCAACCCACTACATTACCTGTTTGTAAACTGGTTAGCTCAAACTGCGAACTAACATAGCGTAACGCCCCCGATATATTGGCCGCGTCTAGGCCAAATACAAATCCGCCAAATGCTGCAATGAGGGAGTACTTAATTGCTTTTGTTGATTGTGTGTGTGTGTCTTTCAATGTATTACCCTTAGTTTTATTTTTATACTTTTACTGTGTTGGTAATGAGTGCTCTACAACATATAAAAGAATAACATTGATAGAATTAGTAAAAACAATATAAACATATGATGTTTATGTGTGCAATGTGTTTTTCCTCTCACATCTAATTAATGTAAGAGGAAAAAACACAAAATTAATATTTAAAGTGAATACGTAAAATTAAAAGCCGTCTATTTTAACGCAAGGCTCAAATACACCTTTTACCGCATTTTTAAATGCAAGCGTAGCGCCGTGAGGTATAGCATTAAATGGGGTATCTTCTAGGCCACATTGTGCTGACGTTACGTAAAGTGTTGTACCATCGTCGCCAAACGCTGGGCATGTAGGGCGAGGTGTTTGAGTCGCTAAGCTTTGAATTACCTTAGCTTCGGGCGATATGCAATCTACACGTGCGCCATCCCAAAGTGCAATCCACATGTTGCCTTCGCTATCAATTACAGCGCCATCAGGTGATACAGCTGAGCTCGAATAGTCAAAAAACAACACACTTTCTCCTATTGGCGTACCCGTAAGTGAGTCGACGTCAAATCGGTAAATTTTTTGCGTTTTTGAATCTGCGTAATAAGCTCTAGCACGCGACTTATCAAAACAAATACCATTGGGTATGGTTAAATCACTAACAACTTGAGTAAGTACGCCGTTGTGAAAACGATATATTGCCCCTTCGTTTTCGTGAGCATCGCCGTGCATTGTGCTTATCCAAAACCCACCCCACGGATCGGCACGCCCATCGTTACTGCGGTTGTCAGGTTTATCTGCTTCAACGCTGCACAAAAAAGTTTGCTTATGCGTGCTGGTATTATAGGTATTTAGGCCTTTATCACTTGCTAGTAATAAGGTTTCATTGTTTACCCAAGCCAGAGCGGTAACCATATCATCTAAGCGTTGCTCAACTTTATGGTCGCCTTTTTTGCTGTGCAAAATATGGTTTGGAAAATCAACCCAATAAAGCGTTTGTGTGATCGGGTGCCACAAAGGCCCCTCGCCTACAAAATTTAGTGTGCTGTCAAAAACAGTCGCTGTAAGTGTATTCATTTAATTCTCTAAACTAGTTACCAGTTAGTATGTGAACCATCACGCTTTGATAAATGCGGTGCTTCGGTTTCTACAGGGGTTGCCAATCTAAACGCGGCTTCGTTCACTTCAACACCTAAACCAGGTACTTCAGGGATAGTAAACTTATTGCCTGTTAATACATGCTGCTTAGGAAAAAGAAGTGGATCATGGGCGCCAAACTCACTAAACGGACCTTGGTGTGTTTCCATTAAACCTAAATTTGGCAGCGCTGCAGCAAAGTGATTTGTTGCCGCTGTACACACAGGGCCAAGCGGGTTATGTGGCATAACATCGATATAATGTGCCTCAGCCCAACCAGCCACTTTCATTGCTTCTGTTAAGCCACCAATGTTACACACATCTACACGTAAATATTGAGTAAGCCCCTGCTCTATATAAGGCTTAGCTGCCCATTTAGAACTAAACTCTTCACCAATCGCAAAAGGAATATGCGTTAAAGTACGCAGCGTTTTATACGCATCAGGAGATTCATGACGAATCGGTTCTTCAATAAAATCGAGTGTATCGGGCTTTAAACGTTGGCAAAACGAAGCAGCCTCAGCCACGCTTAATCTGTGGTGGTAATCAATACCGAGTGTAATATCAGGCCCAAGTACTTTACGCAGCTCATTTAAACAACGAGCTGTGCGCGTTATAGATTCTTGTGGTTCAAAAAACACAGGGTCGTCAAAACGACTCGGTATCACTCTTATTGTTGTCCAACCTAGCGCAATAAGTGCTTTTGCTTCTTTAACTAAATCGTCAAATTTATCAGGATCGGCCTCTGTATAACAACACGCAAAGCACGCTATGTGCTCGCGTTGTTTGCCCCCTAATAACTGATAAACAGGCACTTGTAGTGACTTACCTAAAATATCATAAAGAGCAATATCAATGGCTGAAATAGCAGCNCGTAATTACACGGCCCCCTTCAAAATAATGGCTGCGGTAAAGCTCTTGCCAAATACGGCCAATTTTACGTGGATCTTGTCCTTTCAAAAATCCAGCAAAGTGATGTATCGCGCCAATAACTGCTTGCTCTCGATTTGATAAGCCCGATTCGCCCCAGCCAACTATGCCACATTCGGTTACTACTTTTACTAATAGCTGATTACGTTTCCCTACGCAGCCTAAAAGCGCTTCAACAGATTCTATTTTCATTATTATTACCTATGCGTTATTAAGGTTGAGTTGCTGGTAAACGGTATTTATCCATGCGGTCTATATCGTATTTTTCGTATTTTCTTTTTAATAACCAGCGCGGACGCTCTAACGTTAATTCCCATTCAAACAATGATTTAAACATAGTTTTAACACGTTCAGGATTTTTTGCTGCTAAATCTGTTTGTTCACTAATGTCTGTGCTTAGGTCGTATAGCTCTGCTGGGCGGTCTGGGTAACGAATAAGTTTCCAATCGTTATCGCGTATTACAGCTCTGTTTTCTTTTTTCCAGTACATCACTTTATGTGGGCGTGCTGTGTTTTTACCTTGAATATAAGGGAGTAAATCAACGCCATCAATATCATTACCTAACGCCTTACCTTGTGCGGCACTGTAAAAAGTAGGCAGTAGATCTAGTGTGCTTACTGGGTAGTCGTAAGTCGAACCTGGTTTAATATGTTTTGGCCAACTAATTAAGAATGGTACACGAATGCCCCCTTCTAACTGGTTTGATTTAGTCCCTGCAAGTGGTGCATTATTTGAGGCGTTTTTGTCAGATGGGCCACCGTTGTCGTTTGAAAAAACCACAATAGTATTATCATCTAAGCCTAGCTCTTTAAGTTTATCAAGTACATAACCACTGGCTCTGTCTAACCCTAGGGTCATTGCAGCAAGCTCTTTACGTTTGCCCGTTAAGTTTGGAAACTTAGCTAAATCTTTAGGATCTGATTCAAGCGGAGTATGTACTGCGTTAAAAGCTAGATAGATAAAAAAGGGTTCATCTTTGTTTTGTTCAATGTACTTAGCGGCTTCTTTACCTAACTCATCGGTTAAGTACTCTTTTGGCTCTTCGTAATTACCAAAGTCACGCTCTAATTTTTTATCGAAAAAATGTTTGTTTCCATTTTTCATTTCTTGTTCTGAATAGTTAAAGTAGCTTCTGTCGCCACCTCTAAACCCTAAAAAGGTATCAAAACCACGTTTTAAAGGATGAAACCTGTCGGCGTCACCTAAATGCCACTTACCAAATACCGCTGTTTTATAACCCTGCTCTTTAAGATAATCGCCCATTGTTTTTTGATCTAATGGCAAGCCCATATCTGCACCTTTAAGTGCTGAGTTATCGCTCATAAAACCAGGTACGTTAATTTCTTCGTAACCAAAACGTTGCTGGTACTTACCCGTCATTAAACCTGCGCGTGAAGGACCACAAGTAGAATCACTTACGTAACCTTGAGTAAAACGAACACCGCTTTGGGCAAGTTTATCTAAATTAGGTGTTTTAAGCTGCGTACTACCTTGAAAGCCAAAATCACCAAAACCTGCGTCATCAGCAAAAATTAAAACAATATTAGGTTTTTCTGTTTGTGCTTTTGCCATTGCATTAGCACTAACGCAAAAGCCTAAACATACAGAAAGAAGAACAAGTAGCTTATTCATCACAGTTTCCTATTTAATATAATAGTTAAGCACATAGCTAAAAAATATTAATTACACCATAGCTAACATATTGGTTATATTAGACTATTACGGCTAGTTAATTTAATGGTTGAGTTGTAAATAATGCGTTTATAAATCACAATATCGCTACACTAAACAAAACATAACAATATTGCAAACATATGATGTATGATATTTTGAAATTAATTTTTCAATTTCTCACTATTACTTAAGCCTAATAACAGCGTCAGCTTAAAGGCAAAGCTCATTTATTGAGTACTTAGCTGCGGCCTGTTATTTAGTTTTAAGTATGCATTGGTGTGCTATTAAAGGTGGATTCTAAAATGATAAATATAAAAAACAGCCTTTTTGTTGTTCTTTTTTTATGCAGCTGTTTTTCAGCGATTGCAAACGAGGAATGCCAGTCTTGTCATCAACAACAAACCCATGATTGGAAACAGTCAGACCATGCAAACTCAATGGCTTTAGCCAATAAAGATACCGTGCTTGGTGATTTTAATAATATAACCGCGACCCACTTTTCTCAAAAAGCCGTATTTTATAAAGAAAAAGAGTCCTTTTTAATTGATTTGACCGAGCAAGGCACTAAAAAAACGTACACCGTAAGTTATGTATTTGGCTTTGACCCATTGCAGCAGTATTTAATTGAAGTTGAAAAAGGCAAATACCAAGTATTTCCTTTTGCATGGGATAGTCGCGCTAAATCACTAGGCGGAAAGCGTTGGTATGCTAACTACGCTAACGAGGATGTAAAACCTAACGACCGTCTCCATTGGCTGCAACCTCTACAAAACTGGAACGGCATGTGCGCCGATTGCCATTCAGATAATTTAAAGCGTAATTTCAATAGTGAAAAGGAGCGCTTTGATACGCACTTTTCGAATATAAATGTGGGCTGTAAATCGTGCCACAGTGAGATTACTAACGAACACAAAACTAAAAAAGTGACTAAACCGGCTCAAACAAGCCCCACCAATATGTCGCAGTGGAAAATAATTGGCGATAATAAAATTGCTACTTGGCAAGGTGAGCCGCGCGATAACAGCTTTATGCAAGGTTGTTATGCGTGCCACTCATTGCGTAGCCCACTAACGGATGGTTTTGACAATAGCCAAGCGTTTTTAGACCAATTTAGCCCTTCATTTTTAGAACCGAATTTGTATCACGCCGATGGCCAAATTAAAGAAGAAGTGTATGTGTTTGGCTCTTTTGCACAAAGTAAAATGTACAAAGCCGGGGTTAACTGTGTTGACTGCCACGATAAACACACCATGAAAGTTAAAACAAAAACGAATGGGCTGTGCTTACAGTGCCACAGTGCCAGCGAATACAACAAACCCGAGCATCATCGTCATAAAGAACAATCAACCGGTGCACAATGTGTTAGCTGCCACATGCCAACCAACAGATACATGGGCGTTGATGACAGGCGCGACCACAGCTTTAAAATTCCGCGCCCTGACACATCAATAAAATACGATACACCTAATGCGTGTGTGCAATGCCACGACGGTCAAACCAACGAATGGGCAGCAAGCACGCTTGAAAAATGGCATGGTAAAGCACCGGCTTTGAGTGCAAGCGAGCACAGTATGCTTGAACTGCGCTCATTAAAAGCGATATCGCAAAATGCACATATGAGCTTAATTAATGACTTTTCGTTAAATGAAATAGACCGCGCCAGTGCAATTGCCTATTTAGGTAATTCGGGCGCTGAGCTAAACGATGCCACAGTAAAAAGTTGGGTTAATTCGCCGCTCCCGCTTATTCGCTTAGCGATTGCTAAAGTAGGCTTTTTACTCCCCGAAGCAGAGCGCTTAAAAAGCTACAAACAACTATTAACCGACAAATTAAAGTCGGTGCGTGTTGCTGCAGCGCAAAACCTAAGCCAAACAACAGCGCAGTTAAACGGGCTTAATCAATCAATTATAGAGCTTGCACACGCCAATACCGTCAATACATGGCGCGGTGAAGGCAACATCAATCAAAGTATGCTCGCGCTTAATAAACAAGACATAAACGGTGCTATAAAGTCGTTACAAAAAGGCATTAGCGTTGACCCTTACTTTGATGCAAGTTATGTAAATTTAGCCGATATTTATTATCGCCTTGGTCAAACAGCGAAAATGCAAAGCACGTTAAACAGTGGTTTAAAGGCCGTACCTACGTCTGCGTCGCTGCACTATGCAAACGGTATGGCGCTTATTAGAAGCGGTAACAAACCCGCTGCGGTTGACTCGTTTAAACACGCAATGGCACTTGAGAATAATAACGTGCAATACGCTTATTTATACTTTTTAGCACTAGATAGCATTGGCTCAACAGCGCAAGCCGTGAGTGAATTAAAACTCAAAATTGGTGCTTATAATAATGCGCCGCAGCTTAAAAATTTAGGAATGAGCTTTGCTCAAAAGCTTAAAAATGCTGAGGATTACCACTTTTTTGCTCGTTTAAAATAATTTTTAAAAATTGAATTATTTTTCATTCTAAATTTGTAATTTAGATTAGAGATTAAAATTCAAACACTTAACTTAATAATCTTGTGTTACTTAAACGGTAATACAAGGTTATAACCTCAATATCACAAGCAACATTTAATAAACAAGTAATCAACATATTGCACTTGCAAACATCATATGTTTAAATTGTTAGAATGAATCATTCGTGATTATTTACACTTCTTGATTGCTTATAGCTTTATCGCAATTAAGAGTCGCTGTTTAATTAGCCTGATTCTAAATAACAGATACTGCCGTTGCATTATCTGCACACACAGTAATTATGAAGAAACGGAGTGGTTAAAATGCTTAAACACAGTAAATTGCATACAGCAATATTACTTGCATGTTGTTCTTTATCAGCTTTCACACACACTGCATATGCACAAGAAGAAACAACCGCAAAACAAGCTAAAAGCAATTCAGACGATTTTGAAGTTATTTTAGTGAGCGCACAAAAACGCGATCAAGCATTAAAAGAAGTTCCCTCTTCAATCGAAGTGCTAAGCGGTGATTTAATTCAAGAAATTGGTATAGATAATGGGTTTGATCTAGTCACCTACTTACCTGGTTTTGGCATTGATGACAGCAGTGAAATACGAACTACAACATTAAAAACACGTGGTATAGGCACTTTTACAAATTCAATTGGCTTACAGTCTTCAAACCTAGTCGTTATAGATGGTGAAGTATTACCTCGCCAATCAATGCTTAACTTACCTATTTCAGATGTACAGCGTGTAGAAGCAATGCGCGGCCCACAAGGGACTTTATTTGGCCAAAACACATCAACAGGCCTATTGCATTATGTAACTAAAAAGCCGCAACTAGATGACCGAGTTTCAGGCACGGTTAGAGCACAAGTTACTGAGTTTGATGGCACTGATTTTAGCGGCACCGTAAATGTACCACTTAACGAAAACTGGGCAGCTCGATTTAACGCACAATACAGTGATATTGATGGTTGGATAAAAAACACCATGCCTGGTGAAGAAGATTACACTATTGGCGCAAAAACAACGAAAGCTGGTCGCGGCCAACTTTTGTACGACAACGGTGAAGAGCTAAACGTACTATTTCGCTTAGAATATTCAGAGACAGACACAAATTGTTGTTCTCTTACTCGTTTAGGTGGAATAAACCCAGATTTTGGCCCTCGTCCAATCGTTAATGTAAAAGACGATGGCACTATTGAAGGCACAACCTATAACCGTGTAAATCCTGAGTCTACTTTTGAAGAAGCCGGCGGCCCGGTTACATCACGTAATGCAGAAGGTAACTTTGGTAGAACAGAAAATTTTGGCTTTTCAATATCGGCTGATTACTACCTAAATGATGAAATTACACTTAGCTATAATGGTAGCTACAGAGATTTTGATTTATATAACAGTTCAGCATTTTTTACTATTAATTTTCCTGTAGAGCGAACCGCTTTTGGTGGTAACGAATCGGTTGATGTTCTTCAACAAGAGTTTCGTATTTCGTCATTTAATAATGAAAAATTTGATTGGGTATTAGGTCTTTTTTACCATGATACCGACGGTCAGCGCTCTGAAATACGTGACGGTTGTATTGCAGGTAACCGTGGCTTTATTGAAGGCGGCGAATTAACAGGGTGTTATTCAAAGCAATCTACCGATGCTTTTTTAGCTAACTATGCAACTACTGGCGATGACGACCGCTCATTACTAACACCTTCTCGCTTACTAAATAGTGGTGATTTTACAACTGGTTTTGAAAACGTCGCTATTTTTGGACAACTTGAATACCAAATAACTGAGCAATTAGATGCTACTTTTGGTTTTAGATTATTACACGAAAAAAGTGATGCAACCTTTGCACGTACAGATTTGGCAACACCTTCTACAGGTGTTGGAATGGAAACATTCAATGAAGTATTAGAACTTGCTCAAACAGATCCATCGCTTATTTTACGCCAAGACGCGCCAACTAAATTTGATAACTCAGACACCGCATTTATATACAAAGCGGTTGTAGGTTATGACTTTACTGATGATATTCGCGGTTATGTGAATTATTCTACCGGCTATAAAGGGGCATCTTACTTTGTAACAACAAATACCGATCCTGCCGATGCAGACAACTTCCCTACCGATCCTGAAAACTCTTCAAACTTTGAAGTAGGTCTGCGTTCAGCTTATTTTGATAACGATTTACTGTTTAACTTTACGTACTTTGATATGAGAGTTGACGATTATCAAGTACGTGCCAGCCGTGTAATAGATGAAGAAAATAACATTATTTTTGCAGGCTATGTAAACGCAGCACAAGCACGTTCAACCGGTATTGAAGCCGATGTAGTGGTTAAAATATCAGATAAATTAAAGTGGTCGTTTAACTACGCTTATTTTGATGCTCGCTACGAGGACTTTGCTGATACACCTATAAACTGTCCTGCTGGTGATGGTGGTTTACTTGCTTCTCGTTGTACAACTGATTCAACAGGCCGTCAGAGCTTTGATCAAACGGGTTTATCTTTCCCTAATAATGCTGAGCAACAATTTTTAAGTACTATTTCATATAATACACAAATTGCTGATACAGGCTGGNGGCAGCCATACACAATCAATTAACGAACTTGCCTTTGGCGAATCAGCTAACCCATCGTCAAGCATTTGGGATGGTTACTTAAGCGTAAGCAAAGATAACTTACAGTTTAGTGTATTCATTAAAAACTTATTTGATAAGTCGTACACTACTCGCCAACGTATAAACTCTGAAGGTTTTGGGGAAGCATTCTACCCTCGTGACTGGAGTCGTTATGTGGGGGCAAGCGTTCAATATAGCTTTTAATACATAACGAAAACTGAATATAAAAAAATAGCGCTAATTAAGCGCTATTTTTCTATCTGCATTTTATTATTTAAATTACTTACAATGGCTCTTTTCTACCAACTAACTGCCCGTTAGCATCATTTATTACCGCATTGCTAATATCTACATGTTCATTATTACTCCAACGAACCGATACATTATTTATCTTTGTACACGTACCTAAACCAACGTGTAGCTTGCTGTTTTCGCTTTGTGAAAAGCCAGCACCTGTTGCGCCTACAACGCGTTTATAAGTTTGCCCACACGCTTTTATAGTCGCAGTAGCTCCCAATGCCGACACACCAGCGTTAGGTGAGTAACCAATATTAGTGACTAAAAAATTATGCTGCGCGTTTAAAGCTGTGTTGTTGGTAAATAAATGCCAACGGCCGCGCTCGTTTGAATAAATTAAGTCAAGGTCGCCGTCATTATCGTAATCAAAGGCCTGTGCGCTACCCCCTGTTGCTCCAAGCTCAGTTGAAATAACACCATGGTCTTGTAAAGTCTCAAAACCTTTACCTTGCTGATTTAAATACAGTAGCTGCTCGTTAGCTTTTGCCGGATTGCCATAACGTAATACAAATAAGTCACTCCAACCATCGTTGTTAAAATCCCCGGCTACAGCACTGGTTGTGGGTTCGCTAAGATTAATATTGAGTTTGGCTGTTGCATCAACAAATTTACCTTGCTGGTTTTCTAATAATACCGCTGGTAATGGCTCAAGCCCTTTTACTTTGGGTGAATTAGTCACTCTTTTAATAACACCCGCTGTAGGCGATTTAGTATCCCCCGCTACGCGCCAAGTATCGTTACCTAAGTAACCTATGTATAAACCTTTTTTATGTAGTTTTTTAGGCCAGCCAGCAGCTTGCTCTTTTGTTACCTGTACCGTACGTTCACTACCGCCATGCCCTTCGAGTGTTAAAGGCGCACTATTTTTGCCAATAAACACATTAAAATGGGGGTAAGCCATTTGGAGGTTTTCTATTTCAAAATTGCCTTCGATTTTAAAATCTTCAAATTTAAATGCTTCGTTACGAGTAAAAAAAGCAAAATTTTGAGATTGAGCGTCATAAAAAGTGTGTTGTTCAAATTGGTGTTTAGCGCGGGTTAAAAATAAATCAAAGTCACCGTCATTATCAAAGTCGATTTCGGTCATGCTGCTTACATGGCTAATATTGCGATTATTTCCTAGTACAGCCTTACTTTTATTTTTATAACCTAAATCAGATTTACTCTGCGCTGCAACAATGTCATCTCCACCGTAAAAAAATAAATCATTGTGCCCGTCATTATCAAAATCACTAACTAAGGCTTTATATCCAAGCCATTTTGCAGTAGGTAAGTAATCGACAAACTTAAATTGATTATGCCCTTCGTTTTTATATATATGATTAGCTCCCTTTTTTTGCTTTTTAAGTGGAAAAGCAGAGAGCATTAAATCTAAAGTGCCACTGTTATTACCATCAATTAATTTAACCGCACGTCCGCGTGTACGTTCAAAATCATCAAATGTTTCTCCACCTTCAACAGTACGGTCATGATTTATTTGAAACGATACAGGTAAACGCGGTTTTAGGCCTCCACCACCGCCTTGGGCTATTATTAAATCCATACGACCATCTAAGTCATAGTCAGCAACAGCCACGCCGTGTGTGTCGCCTTTAATAATTATCTGTGGTGCTGAAAAGGTATTGTTTTTGTTATTCCAAAAAATTTTTACTGCGTGGGTATGCTCAGTAATTAATACATCTTGATAGCCGTCTTTATCAAAGTCTGCAATCAACGCACTGTCCCATTTACGACGCGATAGTGGCTCAAAAGGTATGATATTGTGCGATTCGCTAAACATTAATTTATTACTGCTGTTGTCGCTTAGCGTTTCATTGCTTGCCCTTTGAGTGGTGTTACATCCATAAAGCAGAACACTTGTAGCGATCAGTGATAAACAAAATAACGTGTTTGCTGGCTTACTATTTTTTTTCATTTAACCCACTCCTTACTTAACTGACTGTAATGGTTTTTGTTGCCACACACGGATGTATTCAATTTCAAAGTCGACCACACCATCATCTTTTTTGCCCTCAGGGCTATTACGTTCAAGCTCTTCTTTACTTTTTGGTACGCCATGCCAAGGAAAAGTCTCCTGATCAAGCCANGTGGCTACGTAACCTTTATCAACCCCGCGATGCTCTTTTGCCCAGGCATCAGCTTGTTCTGCAGATACTTCGCTAAATAATTTACCGTCAACATAGTATTTAATTCCTTGGGCGCTCCAATCAATTCCATACACATGAAAGTCATCGGCTACTCTAAAACCTAAGTCTTTTCGTTCTGTGTAAGTGGGCTTGCCCATTACCTTTTTATTCCAATCGCGGATTGACCACCATAATTCACTGTCTATGTGATCTTTTTTAGGGTCGAGCGAATCGCCAAATAATTCAAAAAAATCAACTTCTAACTTTTCGCCCATCGACCAAAATGCACTGCTCACTTGCGCATCAGCGGCTTTGCTTTTAATTTCTATGTATCCGTACTGAAAAGACTTTCTGCCAATAAAGCATGCCGTTGTCAGGTTTTCGTATTTAAGTGCATCGCCAAACACGGGTTTATGTATTTTTTCTTCAAAAGGAAAGTCGGGTTCCCACCGTGTTTCTAGCTTTAGTTTGCCATTTTCTAGTCGGTAGTTATTACCCGAAAATTGCGAAGGTGCGCGGCCTTTCCATACTTTTTTATTTGGATTATCTGGATGCTTATAAATAGGTTTACCGTTTTCTATTTTACCCACAATGTACCAACGTTCTTCATCGATACTACTGGCTTCAAATTCATCACTTACTTGAGTGTTTAAAACCCACTCGCCTTCATTTTGGGGATCCGTTAGTGGCAGTAGTAACTCATTAGCCGAAGCGCTCTTACTACCAAAAAACATCAACATACTAAGAGCAATTACACTTATTGCTGGCTTTTTAATGTGTAAAGTATTCATATAAAATTTTGCATCCTATAAATCAGATTTTAAAATTAATGTTAGGGAATATTTAGGGCATGTTGATCTTTGTGGATTGAAATTTGTTCAATCTAGGGGCGATTAAATCGCGGCGCGAGGTTTGTAACCTAGTGGGCTAAGTAAAAACCGAGCAACAAAGAGTTAATCGTCCCTAGAAAGAACCCAAAGGGCAGCGCATGTTTGGTCTTTATGCTGCGTTATCGCCTATTTATGGGGAATAACCACACTGCATAGACTCTGCCTTGCCTAAAAACCAAACAGTCTGCTGCAAATTCACCCACCAAAGATCAACACGCCCTAATTACGAGTTCAAAACAAAAATCCCATAGCTAAACTAACTATGGGATTAAAATTAAACGGCGCAGTTATTTGGTAATAAAATCGGTGGCGCTTTTAATACTGCCACCATTTTGATTAGTTCCATCAATGGCATTTTCGCGATAAATAGTCGATCGATTACGCGTAATATCACCTGCATTAAGTCCTAATAATGAATAATCAAGTGTAGCGTCAGCTTGTATAGCAGCATTAATTTTAATGTTGTATCGACCGCCAAACTTTCTATAACGCTTTCTTAGTGTGTTATTGCTACCTTCATCTAAATCTTGTCCAGATGCTTGAGCTGGGGCTTCAATATCACCATCAACAGTAAGTAAAGGGTTGTCGTAACGCTTAACTAAGTCATTCCCTACATCACTTTGAGAATATGAAGACACTACTGCAATTGGTGCTATGGGTTGACCTAACCAACGAGCGCCTGAACCATCGCGAGGCAATTTAAACAACTGAAAATTACCGTTAGAGCCATTTGATGCAGTATCACGAATACCCTCTCGCGGTAAAAAGTAACTACCAGCTTTAGTGATATCTGACTTAAAGTTTTTATTACTAACAATGTGCTTTACCGTGCCGCCTATTTTAGTGTCAGTAAAATATCCACGCGTAAAACCTATGTCGTCCGTATCAGCCCATACCGGCGCACTGCCTGAGTCAGCCCAAATAACAAAAGTGCTATTTTTACCTTCAGTTGTGCCTTTAATTTCTATGTTTTCGTTTATTTTTGTATGCGGTTTTAAAAATATGGCTGCAAACCCACCTGTATTACTAATATCTTCTAATATAATGTTTCTGTATGCACCGATACGTGGACCAGCTCGGTTTAAGCGATCTGTTACTAAACCACTGCCAGGCTCTATGCGCACTGTAATACCACGCTCACCGCTTATATTTTTAAAGTATAAATCTTCGCCACTAAAAGGTTGAATAACGGCATACCCTGTTGCTATTTTTTCTCCACTGATGTCAGCTAAATAACCTTTTTTAGGTATGCGAGCATAACTTGAGTTAAATACAACATTGCGATTTATATTAGTACCACCAGCGTCAGTTTTAACACCTGGTTGGCCATTATCATCTGCGACTAAAAATATATTGGGTGTTTGCGAGAAGTTATCTTTTTGATGTAGACGAGAAATAGAGAAATTTTCGGCATAACCAACTCTCACCATCCGTTTATCCTGAAAAATAGTATTAGTATTTACATCAATAATAAAACGGTCATTTCGGGTCGCATTTGTTTTTGCACCCGTTGTGGTTATTTCAATATTTTCTGCTTTTGCTCCATTGCCGCCACTTTTACCAAAATCAAACAAAATATTTTGATTCATTTTTAAAATAGTATCGGGTTCTATTTCAAGGCGAACATTAGAGGGCATAACAATGCGATTTAAAGTATAAGTACCTTTTTTAATAACTACTACACCACTAACCGCTGATGCAGCATTGAGTGCATTTATAATTTTATTAGTACATTGACCTGGAGTAGATGCACTATTGCTAGTACCACATTGTCCCGTATTAGTGATTGTCGCTTCTACGGTATTAGTAATAGTATTTGTAAAATACCCTGCTTTATTACCAATTGAGTCTGCGTAAGCTGAACTAATTGATGCACTTAGTAAAAGAGTGCAAAACGTAACTTTCTTCTTTTGTGTGTGTGTGAATTTCATAGGTAATCCTATTTAACGTGTGAGTTATGTGCCTCAATCGGCACATCGTTGCTAAAATAGCCATTACTGAATAAATAGTAATAACAGCAATAACTAATATTTGGTCAAGCTGTTATTCACTTATAATATCGGTACGTGTAACTGCGTAATCGTCAATCAAGATTGAATCACCCGTTGGCAGTCCATACACTTCCCAAAGGGTAAACACATCGGTAATTGAGCTCCATGTAGCTGGAATAGCCCAGTCCCGTTGATTAGTTGAATCCTCTACAAACTCGATGTATTGCCACTGCGTAGTAGCTGCGAGTGCTGCGCTAAATAAGCCGGCTTCTGAGTAACGACCTGTAAATCCATTTGCATCCTCAGGTATGCCGTCATAAACCCACGGTACAACCACATGGCGTAACGTAACGGGTTCAACAGGCACTTGATTTAACTTAACCCACACGGCATAACGGTATGTTTTACCAACAGACTCAGCACCACGCCCATAGTTGGCGCTATACCAGTTGCGTTGTTTATTCCAAACTTGCTGAGTTGCAAAAGAGTACGGTGTATTCGCTTCACCTTGAGTAGCAGTACCCGCTGTAATTTCAAGCGATCGACCATTACCCGACACAGAGGTTGCCGATACGCTATAAGTGGCATTGCCTTTATAAGGTGCGCCTTCACCATTGAGGTTAAAGTCGGTGTTAAAGCCTGCTTCGTGTTCAGACACACCCGGCTCACACATTTGGTTATTAACGGTATTAACCGTAATACTTTTTTGCGAAATAAGTGATAAAGGTGTACTTGCTGTATCGCCATCAATAAGCTCAACCGTTACCGTATTTGGGCTGTCTATTGTTGTAGGTGCTTTAACGGCAAGTACTTCTCCAAAGCCGCTTTTTGCGGTTAAGCTTTTCGTAAATGAAACTTCATCGTTAAGTGTCCAATCAAAAGTATATTCGCCGCTTAACTCTGCGTTTAGTAAAGCCGGCTGTACTTCTACACCACTGGCCACACAGATTGGAACGTCCTTGTTACCTGAAGAAGCGCCTAACTCGTTTTTATCGTCGTTTGTTATTGCAAGACTAAAAGCACCTGTCACTGTAAGTGTGGCGCTTGCTGAAGCTTCGGGGTTATCAACACTTGTGGCTGTAATAGTCGTTTCACCGGTATTTTTAGCGCTAATAAGGCCATTTTCATCAATGGTTGCAATATCTTCATCTGCAATTGAATAAATAAGTGCGGGGTTACACGCGTAACTTGGTATCGCTGATGCGAATACACTTGCTTGACCACCAGCAGGGATTTCAATCGGCGATACATTTACCTCAGTTACAACATCATCAATCGCATTGACAGTTAATTGTAATGTACGTGTAGGCAGTGCGCCGCCCGCAGCAATAGCTGCACCATTATTGATAGAATATGTAATGTTATAAATAACTTGGCTCGGAAAGTCTAAGTTACCATCAGCAATAGGGTTACCATCGCCATCTAAAGCGCCTCTTATATCGGTTTGGTCGCATTGTCTTAATGCCGCCGAAAACGCATCGGTATTTACAACTAATTTAGTGCTATCACTTGATTGCGTGAAAGGTGAAATTCGGTGTGATGCAATAGTATTAGCACTTGTTTGTGGGGTAGTGAAATTATTATTAACCACAAACTCTAACTCACTTACGTTTATGGTTGCACCTGACTCAGAGGCTGGTTTACCGTCGATTGTTACGCCTTGCAGTAAATCAATTTCTTGAACTCCGGACTCTTCAATTAATGTGCTCGTGATCACTGCGGTATCGATTACAAGTGCTAAATCAGATTTAAACTGCGGATCATAACCTTCATCCGTTCCGCCGCACCCTGTTAATACTGAAAATATAACACTGCTAATTGCTGTTTTTATTAGTAAGTTATGTTTCATCTTACTCTCCAAATTTTGTAAGGCAGCGCGCCTAACGTGGCCCGCTGCTAATAGTTTCTCAATTAAAAGGTACCGCGAAGACCAACACGGAACTGACGACCTGTTTTCCAAACTGATGCTGTACGCGAAGTAGTTACACTGCCATCTTCAATTGCATTACCTTCATCAAGCACAACCTCTTGCGAGTTAGCTTCAAACGCATTACGACTAAATGAACTGGTGTAATAAATTCGGTTAGTTTCATCAGTTAAGTTAAGTGCCTGAAAAGTTAAGCTAAAGTTTTTATTAATTTTATAACTTGAGCTAAAGTCCAAACGATGGGTTGCCTCTTGCCATGTAGCGCCGCCAACTAAACCTCGGTTAACTAATTGATCCCCGGTGTAGCGACTCGCTAAACGTAATTGAATCCCTTTTTGTTCCCAATACAGTGTTGTATTTAGGGAATGCTTTGGAGTGAAAGGTTGTGGTAGTGGTTTTAAAAATATATCGGTATTACCTACCTGCTGACGATCAGATTCTGAATCTTGGTAGGTATAGTTCATGTTTAAACCTAAGCCACCCCAATAACTTGGTAAAAAGTCATAATTTTGGTTGTAACCTAGTTCAACACCTTTAATATCGGCGCCTTTACCATTGGTTACTGTGGTTACGTTTACAACGTCACATTCAATGCGCCATTGGTCAAAAAAGCCCGCGACTTGCCTAAGTGGCATACAATCTTCTTCGCCACCTGGTGCTCTATTCTCATCGTAATCAAGTAATAAATCGGCTGTTTGTAAATCGTATTCGGTCCTAACATCTTTGTAGTGATACGGAACAACCACCGTTTCTTCAAAGTCTTTCATATCTTTGTAAAAGAACGCAGCTGAAAGTAAACCTGAATCGCTAAAGTACCACTCATAAGACAAGTCGAGATTGGTTGATTTAAGCGGTTTTAAATTTGCATTACCTGCTGAGCCATTAGCAGAGTCCCATTGTTGCTCAAAAATTTGTGTACGTGGGTTTAATGAATCAAAACGAGGGCGCGTCATTGTTCTACTAACAGCAAAACGTGCAATCATTTCGTCGTTAACTGCATAATTTAAGTTTAAACTAGGTAAATAAGCGTCATGTCCGCCTTTTTTAGTTACCCATGCAACGCGGTCTTGTACTTCACGTCCGCTACCTTGTGTTCCTGTAAATGAAGTTGTTCTGTCTAAAAATGGCCAAATTTGTCCGTTACTTGCAAAGTGTGCCCATGCATTAGCTGACGTTGGAACTAAATTTCCGTTGCTGTCGTAAATTAAAGAAGGCAATGCATTGTTAGCTATAATGTTGCCATTTTCATCTACAAACACTTGCTGATTTACACCCAATCCTGTGTTGCCATCAGCCCCGGGAATTACAAATTGACCCGTTTGCGGATCAACAGGGAAAGTAGCTGGATTTGAGCGGTTATACGCATGAGTGATTTGCCATGCCCAACAATTTTGTAGCTCAGCATCGTTTGCTGGTGTGTAACGATGATCAGGCTGCCCCGTGTCAGATACCCCCATAACAGCTGCTGGGCAGGCATCTAAATTTGTATTTGCTAAACCACGCTCAACTAACAAATTATACGCATCAACCATTTGTGGAAAACGCGTATAGTTAATACCGCCTACGCCTGTTGCTGTTGTGTCATCTTTTACATACCTAAGGCCTAAGTTACCTGTTAGCTTGCCATCCATCAGCTCAAAGTTTGCTTTAAAATAAGCGGCTTTTGTTTCGGTTTCAATATTACGACTGCCTGTAATGGTTTCGCGTATACCTACTTCGCCTGCATCTTTACCTGAAACAATTTCAAGCGCTTTTTCGGCATCAAGTAACGGCCAGCCATTAAAAAACTGTGCAGAGCGATCTGATTGAATATCTTCACCAAAATTATCGTAAGGATAGGCACTATCAGCTACTATATCGGCTAAGCGAATTGTACCAAGCCCACGTACTTCAAACGCTTGATCAGGGTCTTCTAAATCTATTAAATCACTGCCATTTGTGGTTGCTCTATTTTGAATAGAGACATCTTTTTTACGATTTGACCACTTAACTCCAAATTCAAGCGATCTAATAAAGTCGCCATCAAGCGCATAGTCAAAATCAACAAAAAGCGACTTGTTTGTATCCGCTAATTTGTTTTTACGAAGCACTAAACTACCTAAGTGATTGTGCTCCATGTCATACGGATTAAAACGGCTGTATACCGCATTAGACGTACCATCAAAGGCATCAAATTCCCCTGGAGTAACGCCAGTTGAGTAACTACATTCTCCATTGCTGCCACAGTCGTAGCCAACCATTTCGT
>NZ_AUTQ01000273.1 GCF_000498095.1 Pseudoalteromonas sp. TB64 | reverse complement strand
CGACCTGCCGTGCCCCATGTAGCTGTACTAATAGAGATGTAACGGTCTTTTTCATCATCGTCTGGTGTTTCATCTGTCGTTTTAGAAAAACCAGCTCTTACATTCATATTTAATGAATCGGTAACCTGATAATCAATATCGAGTGACGCTACATTAGTATCAATTTCTCTAAGTCCGTAGGAGCGAACAAAGTTACCACCTGTAGAGCGGCTACTTGATTGCTGCAAGGTATTGGTCGATAAATCAACCCCGTTTAGTGCTGTATTGTCGTCACCGGCATAAATTAAAGGTGTTACAGGTCCCATGTTTAAACGCAGTCGTTGACTGTCGGTTAACACATCTTGCTCTGTATGAGTTACATCTAGCTGAATATCGAGTGACTCTGTTGGTTGGTATTGAAAACCTGTAGACACTGACAAGCGATCTCGTTGGTCATTATTTAATGTAAAATCAATAACCTCACGCGCTAAAACAAATAAATCACCTTCATGTAATATTTGCGTTTCAGGGTCGTAATTATTAAGTGAACTCAGTGGATTTAATAATGCTTCTCCATTTTCACCAAAAAGCTTATTTCCATCAGCATCACATTGATTGCCAAGTACCCTGATTGCTTTGCCTGTAACAGTGTCATGTGCTGTACGGCCAGTTGCATCATCTAAATCAACAATAGGAATTGCGCCGTTAGCCCAATCGGTATTGATACGATCTTGTCGTGTTTTTTGGGTATCTTTAGAGGCGGTTATAATAAAGCCAAAGGTGTCGTCGAAGTATTTATCAGAAAAACTAAAATTAATGCGTGAGTCACTTTCATCAGAAAACTCGTTGTAGCGCCCTTCAACCGTAAAAGAACGACGTGGTTTGTTTAAATTTAGCGGTTTTACAGTTCTAAGCACAACACTTGCGCCGAGTGAGCCTTCATCGTTATCAGCAGAAGATGTTTTAATTACATCGATAGATGACAATATATCTGACGAAAAAGAGCTTAAATCAACACTGTTATCGTTAGTAGCACCCGCACTAGAGCCATCGGTACTTAGCCCGCCGGTAAGTGCTACACCATTCATTGATATTTGATTTAAAGAAGGTCCGGCACCACGAATTGATATACGAGTCCCTTCACCGCCTTCTTCTTGAATACTCACCCCTGTTACTCTAGATAGTGCATCAGCGATGTTTTGATCTGTTGATTTACCTACATCTTCAGCATGAATTGAGTCACTTACGTTGTCGGAAAAGCGCTTTGCGTTTACCGCTTTTCGTAAGCTACTTTTGATTCCTTGGACTTCAATTATTTCGATATCTTTTTGTAGTTTTATTTTCTCTTTTTCTTCATCTTCTTGTGCAAAAGCAGATGATGAAATAAGCGAAGCAATAATAGCTGCAGAGACTGCTGATAACCTAAAGTTATGCTGCATTGTGTGCTCTCCTGTTTATCGGCATCGTTTTTCTCAATGCCAGTGTGTGATGATGTTGTCTATTTTTATTGTTAGTTAAGCGCCACAGATAAAATGAATGAACGTCCTAGTATCCTAATTTCGTTTCAGAGCTTTGCTTAACTTGCGATCAAGTTAAACATATGATGTTTATATTTACAAGTTGTTTACTTTGGTTTTTACATTTTTGTTTCTTTTTCAAACGAAGCAATTTAAACCGCTGTTTTTAAACAATTTAAATTCATTAATATTTAAGTGAAAGTAACGTAGATATTTTTATTTTTTATACAAAACAAAAAAAGAGACCCAAAAGCCCCATTAATAAATAAAAAATGTTGTTGAAAATGATCAAAATTGAGTTGTTCAGAAAGAAATTTACGAGGGTTTATAATATTAATTTATGCTCATTAGAGTATTTACAGCTATCAAAAGCTGCCAATCAGCAGTTTTGAAAGTGGTAAACCAAATGTATTACCCATAAACCTAAAGCTCATACATACACGGCAATACACACGATTTTAATTTAAGAACCTAATTTAAGCGCTTAACTTAAATTAAAACCTTATTTATTATGTAACTTAATTTCACTTACCGTATAAGGTTTGCCATGCCCAGTATTGATAATGCCTGGGCCTGTAAGCAAGTCAAAATTCGACATAAGCAAAGAGCCTTTATAATAAATAATATCGGCGGGTTGGTCTAATTCACCATTTTCTGAATTGTTATCGGGGTACGATGCAATAACGGTTACATTTTGGTTTGTATCAATTTTTATAACTTGATTAGTTAAAAAACCTGCAGCGTATAAATTACCTTGAGGGTCTATAGTTAAGCCATCAGGTCCACTTCCTTTTGGAAGTGTTGCATAGGTACTTTGGCCAAGCAGGTTGTTGTTTGTATCAAACGTTAATTTATAAATTAAGTCGTCACCTAGGTTGGTTACAAACAAGTTACCCTGTGAGTCAAACACTAAGCCATCAAGTCCAAATTTACGTTGCTTATTAATTGTTTTAGCCAAAAACAATAAATGCGGATCATCTGTACTGTTAGTCACTAATATATTGGTATCTGTAGCTTTAAAACGATATATCCCGCTGAGAGTCTCGGTCTTATTTTTACTTGGCACACGCAGTTGAGTTACGTAAATATAGCCATTTTGATAGCGCACACCATTTGGCGAACTCATGCCTTTTGCTACTATTTGAGTATTGATGACTTTGTTATTTTTTAAGGTGAGTTTAAGTAATCTAGCTTTGCCAGCACCTTGGTTATCGGCTATAAATAACGAGCCATCGGGGGCATAGGCAAGGCCCATAGGACGGCCCTTCCCTTTATTATTTGGCCCCGACAACTGGGCTATTTTAGTAAACGTTTTATCATTATTAATATTAACCAGCACACCCGCTTGTAGCCCTTTATTGGCATAGTTAACACACGATAAAGTAAGCTCTCCTGAAGGAGAGACAGCAAAAGCGTCTGGGGTTGGGCAATAATCAGGGAGTGATGCAAATAAACTCGCACTCTCAAGCAGTGTATTAGACGTTTTAACAGACGCTAAAGATGCACTTTCTCCCCCTTTATTTATATTTTTATTATTGCTTTGAGCCGTGTGGGTACTGCAACCAAACACAGTAAATAAGCACACTAAACCCGCTAATTTATTTTTAAGATGAGTGATGTTATTTTTATTCATTATTGCTCTCTTTTACTCTTAATTTTTTGCGAAAAAAAAGCAAGGCTTGTTACCAAACCTTGCTTTTTACCTCTCATAGTTAACTTTGTCGTAATCAAACGTTGTAATTAAAAATTGATTACTTGATCTGTCCCAACCTTAGATTTACTGATTACTTCGCCATTGCTGTAACGCACACTTACGTTATCTATTTCGTTGCACTGGCCTAAACCAAAATGAACCACATTATCAAATGATTGTGTATAAGGTGCAGCATCAGGCGACACGCGCCTTGTAAGGGTTTTACCACAGCCTTTAAGTGTCGCTATAGCGCCAATTGGGCTTGCATTATGCTTAAGTGAATTACTTATACGCAGTAATGCATAGTGATTACTGTTATTGGCTTGATTACTAAATAAGTGCCACTGACCTCTGTCGTTATTCATAATAATATCGACCTGGCCGTCTAAGTTGTAATCAAATACATTTGCGCCTGAGCCAATGGTACCTAAGGTGTTTGTTATTAATCCCGAATGAGTCGCTTGGCTAAATGTGTTATCGCCATTATTTAAATACAATATTTGCGATGTAGGCGTTACCAAGTTGCCTTGTTTAACAACAAACAAATCTTGGTAGCCGTTGTTGTTAAAATCTCCCACACTTACGCCGGTCGTATTTAAATTTGTTTTAATGCCAGCTTTAGCACTCACATCTACAAATTTTCCACTTTCATTTTTAAGTAACAAATCTGATGGAGCTATTGGTTTTCTATTTACCGTATAATGTTTAACACCGGTTACAACACCCGTTGTAGGTGAAAAAGTATTACCCGCCATACGCCATTTATCATTGCCTATATAACCAACATACAAACCTTTATTAGGTTGGATATCGGCCCAGCCTAGGCCATTACTGCTAACAATATTGACGTTTTGACCACTGTGCCTTTCACCTTCAAATTTATATTTATAAGTGCCTTCGCCTACAAATACATCTTGGTTTGGATAAGGTGACTGGTAGTTAACTAAATTAAGCGTATCGCCAATAAGTAAGTCATCATATTTAAATGGTCCACGCTTGGTGTAAAAACCAAATGTGTGGCTTTTAGCATCAAAAAACGTATCGCCTGCTTGTAATGGGTTAGCACGACTTATATATAAATCAAAGTCACCATCATTATCAAAATCGATTTCGCTAACACCCGTCGCATCCATTATTTTATTAGGTAAAACATTGGCGGTTACGTCACTAAAGGTAAAGTCACCATTGCCTTTTAAAACACGTAAAGCACCGTCGCCGTAAATCACTAAATCGTCAATTTTATCGTTATTAAAGTCGGTAATAAGGACTTTTTGACCATCTCGATTAGTTTTTGGTAAATCAGCTGCGTGGGTTATATTGCCGCTACCATCGTTTTTATAAATAAAATTACTGGTTTGTTTACCGCTATTAGCCTGCGGGAATCCCATTAGTAATAAATCTAAATGACCGTTGTTATTGGCATCAAAAAACTTACTAGTGCGCCCACGCAACGTTGGCAGTTTGGGTGAAAACTCACCGCCTTCAACAATTTCTCTTTTGTTAAAGTGAAATAACTTAGCATTACGCGCGTTATCGCCAGAGCCACCACCACGTGAAAGCAAAATATCCATTTTGCCATCTTTGTCGTAATCGCCTACGCCAATACCGTGCATATCACCCACAATAAGGTCGCGCCCTTTGTCGTAAACGCCTTTATTGTTCCAATACAAACGAATGGTATAACCATGATCGGTAAGTAATAAATCTGGGTAACCGTCGTGGTCTAAATCGCTTATTAATGCGTTATCCCATTTACGGCGATTTTTGTTTTCTAATTTAATTGCTTGGTGCTGCTCAGTAAATAATGTTTTACCCGGTGTTAGCTGAGCACCCGCTAGGGCACTCGCTTGTTGACAACCTAGTAAGCTTGCGCCCATGCATAACAAAGAAACATGCCATACAATTGTTTTTACTTTCATAAAGTCTCCATGAATTTGATAAAACTTACTTAGTTGTTTTAAACGTTTTATCGAATCGTGGCATGGCATCTAATCGCCAGTTCGCACCTTCAGTCGTTTCGTGAAACCATTTTGGCTGTTGGTTATCCCAGCTCCATTTTTCCATTTCGCGAACCATGTCGGTTAACAGTGCTTTGTTAGATTTACTTACATCGTGTTTTTCAGAAATATCGTTTTCGATATTAAATAACTGCCATGGTTGCTGGTTAACTTTTAATGCTTTCCATTGGTTCATACGAATTGCAGCATCGCTGTAACCCTTACGATGGCGAAGTGCATAAATAGGCTCATCTTTATGTGGGTTTTCATTTTTAATAAATGCAGGCCACATATTTGTACCATCTAAATGTTGGTTTTCTTCAACTTTAGCGCCCGCTAAAGCTGCAAATGTTGGGTATAAGTCAAGTGCCGATACAGGATGCGAAAAACGCTTGCCCGCAGGTACATGTTTAGGCCAATGAAACAACATAGGAACTCTAAAACCGCCTTCTTGTGTACTGCCCTTACCTGCTTTAAGTGGGAAGTTATTAGCGCCTTTACTTAATTTGCCACCGTTATCGCTCATAAATACGATAAGCGTATTATCATACTGATTATTTTTTTTCAGGGTTTCTACTAGTTTACCCACGCCGCGGTCAACTGCGTAAACCATACCTGCATATGTTTTACGGTCTTTATTTTTTATATCAGGAAACATCGCCATATCTTCATCTTTAGCTTGCAATGGCACATGCGGTGCGTTGTAAGCTAAATATAAAAAGAATGGATTTTTTTTGTCCGCTGCTTTGCCTACAAAATTAACGGCTTCGCGCGAAAGTGCATCAGTAATGTACTGCGTTTCTTTTACTTCTTTGCCGTTGTGCTCAAGCGGAGTAATGTACTCAAAAATATTTTTTAAGCCTTGTGCCTTTTGCTTTTTATACTGAAGTTGATATTGGTCAGGAAAATAATTATGCCCACCGCCTAAAAATCCATAGTATTCATCAAAACCACGTTTATTTGGATGATACTGCGGCGCATCGCCCATATGCCATTTACCTAATGCACCGGTAAAATAGTTATTTTCGTTTAGTAATTTACTAATAAACTTAGCGTCAGTAGGCACGCCTACGTTTGAGCCGCGTGTCGGTAAATTAAATTGTGAGCCAATCTTATGAGGATAACGACCTGTCATTAATGCCGCTCGGCTTGGGCCACAAAACGGGNCGGGTGCGCTACGTAAGCGTCTGAAAAGGAAGTACCCGATTTAGCAAGATCATCAATATTTGGGGTAATAATATCCTTAGAGCCATTAAAACCAACATCTGCATAACCTAGGTCATCTGCAACAATAAGAATAATATTGGGTTTTTGTTCACTTGCGTGTATGCCCGCAGAGCCAATTAATAAGGCAAGCGATGATAAAGCGCTCAATAATTTTGTGTGTGTTTTCATAGTGCCAATCTCAATTTTGATAATAAAAAATAGCAGGCCAATTAAGGCCCACCAAAGGGCATTACTCGGCTATAAAAAAGCTTTCATGTGGTGATTAAATTTAGTTAATGATGGGTCTTCAATACGCTTAAGCTCTCCTGCCATTTTATGCACTAAATCAGTAAGCTGTTTTTTGTATTTAGGATTATCTATTTGGTTTGTGATTTCGTACGGATCATTTTTTAAGTCGTATAATTCATCGCGGCTGTCGCCTGGATTCCATACAAATTTCATTTCAGGGGTACGTATAGCTCTAATACCAAACCATCCGCCGTTGTACCATTCGTAGGCATATAACGAAATATCATCTTTACCAGCATCGGCACTATCGCCTTGTTTCATCAATGGTAAAAGTGAACGCCCATCTTCGTCGCCATCAAGGGGTAGTGTCATCCACTGGCGAAGTGTTGGTGCTATGTCTAGCATAGACACTTGGCGGTTAATTATTTTAGGCTCAAGGCTAGGGTCACGAATAATAAGTGGCATACGCATTAATTCGTCGTAGGCATATGGGCCTTTGTCATAAAGGTTATGCTCGCCTAGCATACTACCTTGGTCGCCTACTAAAATAATGTGTAGGTCGTCGTATAAACCTTCTTCTTTGGCGGTGTTAATAAGCTCGCCAACTGCGTGATCAATCATGGCAATGGCACCATAGTAAAAACTATGCGCTTTGCGCCAATCGGTTTCAGTCATGTGGCTTACATCGTGCCAAGGCCACCAAATATCATCTTGTGCCATTGGTTTATGTTTACGTTCTATACCAAAGTTTTTAGGAAGTTTTATGTCTTTGTAGTCGTACATGCTGGCGTAAGGTTCTGGTACGCGGTACGGCGGATGAGGTTGCTCAAAACTAACAATACCAAAAAATGGTTTGTCTGATTTGGCCGCATTTTGCAGCATTAATTTGCCTTCGTTTACTTCTTTAGCTGTTACTGTATCTGCGTATGTACCCGGAAGTGTTTTGTAGTAATCGTGCTTTTCGCCGTTTTTATCGCGCTCACCTGCATTCATACGGGCAACATTTTTTTGTGTACCATAAGGCGTAAAAGGACGGCCATTACGCTCTTCATCTTTATCGTGCCCCCACATAAAGTTTGCACCGCGCAGTGCTGGGCCTTGTGCACCTAAGTGCCATTTACCTACATAACTTACGTCGTAACCTACGCTTGTTGCACGTTTAATTACGCTGCCTTCACTAAGTGATAACTCCGAAAGGCGAGAATGATAAAGCCCCACGTTATCGTCAAGCCCCGTTTTATGTCCCCAGCGTCCAGTAAACATAGCCGCGCGCGAAGGAGAGCATAAGCCAGTAGATGTCATCGCTTGATCAAAACGTGTACCTTCGTTTGCTAATGCGTCAATATTTGGCGTTGAAACTGGGCCATTACGATAAGAAAACGTATCAAAGCGCATATCATCAAACAGTAAAATCAGCACATTTGGCTTTTTGGCTTCAGAGTTTTTCAGCTCTGCATCTTTTGCATATAAATTGGGAGCAAATAATGTGCAGCACCCTAACAGCATCACCATTTTTATTTTAAATAAGTTCATGTGTGTGTCCTTTTAAACAACTAAAAATTGCTACGTCAGTGTTTTAGCAATCTGCCTGTACTTTATTATAAAAGCATAAAATTGATTTCAATAATATAAACATATGATGTTTATATTGGCAACAAGTAAATTTTAATTTGGCTAATATTTACACTTTATTAGAATGGGCTTTAGGGTTTTTATTGCTTTAACCACGTTCTCACGTAATCAATTTCCATTGATGTTGGAAAACCTTGTGCAGACTGATTATCTGAAGGATAAAATTGATTACATTTCCATTGTGTATGCGGTGCGCGTAAGCCCTGCGATAATGTTAAGTTCATATCGCGGTGCCAGTACAAATTCTTTTTATAGCCAACCTGAACGTTATCTACATACCATGTAATGTCGTCTTTGGTTATATTAACCCCATAAGTATGAAAGTCTTCACTGGGATCAAATGGTAAGTGATAGCCATTATGGTTTGTTTCTGGCGAGCTACCAGGTCGCATCCACTTGGGTGCGCCATCTTTTATAACAATATTATGTAGGTCGTGGTCCGACTCCTGAAGCGTCTGTTTTTGAGTTAACTCAACTACATCTATTTCACTATATTGCACATCGCCTTCATTCGTTAAAGTACGATCTATTTTGCTGTACATCCAAAATGCAGGTGATACTCCCGGAAATTTATCCGCACCCTTTATACGTGCCTCATAATATCCGTAACTCCCTGTTGCCCTAGACTTAGCAACTCCCGAAGTGTAAAACAATCTATAATTAGGCACTTTTGTTTTATTACAGCCATCCCAAAACGTTCTTAAATGCGTTTCTCGTTTAGTGGTTAGTTTTAATATGCCTTCAGAAACACTGGCATTTTCATCTTTCCAAGACCAAACACCGTAGTTTTCTGTTTGAAAATTCCATTTTTCAGCATCTTTAATATCAAACTCATCTGAGCGTTCAGTTTGTAAAACCCAATTTTCGCCTGGTTGCGCAATATGAGGCATCGGCTGAGCATTAACCCCTGCACTACCAAGGATTAAGCTCAACGATATTGCTATTAGTTTAACCTTATTATTTGTTTTCATTTACTATCCACAACTTAATGTATCGTGTTAATTGAAAAGCGAGCACATAGGTATGTACCCGCTAAAAAACTATTTATTGAGCTGTAACTTCAACAAGCAAGACACCCTCAGAAGGAATATCAAAGCTGGTATTCATTTTATTGCTCGTCATTAAGTTTTTAACATGAATAGATTTACCATTTTTAAGCGACAGATCAACGGTTGCTGTTGTGTGGCCTAAATTTAAAATATTAACCAGGTAACTACCATTGTCTTGCTTAACAGTACGCCATGTTGTGGTTTTAAATGACTCACCATTATCTACTTTTACAACAACATCAGGCGTACTACCCGAAACCTCTGCAAGTGCAGTTTGTTTAATAGCTTCAACATCGGCCCCTTTTGGCATAACAATAAGCTTACCTTTACTGGCAACTAACTTAGCCTTACGCGGATGCCCGTACTCGTCTAAAGACAAGCTTTGCGCTGAGTCTAAAATAACGGTACCACCTTTGTTTAAATACCCTTGAAGCGCTTTAAATTCTTCATCTGTAACAAAGTTATTGCGATAAACCAGTATTGCATCCCAATTGTTATTGTCTTGCTTTTCGATTACATCTTTAGTTGCAAAACCAAGCGGGAAACCTTCAAAAAATAAATTTTCGTAAAGTGTGTAGCCCTTTGTCATATAGTCGTTTGTATTAATTGCTGTTGTTTCAGAGTAAAACAAACGAAGTGGGCGACGCTGCTCTCTAAGCTCAACAATTTCCTCAGAAAAACTATTAAGATCAAACATTACTTGGGTAACTTCGTTAGTTACATGTGGCTGCATATTGTTAGAACCCGCAAATGCACCGCCAAGACCTGGGTCAAAAAAGTCCAGATCGCCTTCTAAACGATCCTCTGGTGAACCATCTGGATCACGCGCCCAAAACCAGCCCATATTGGCATCCATACCAAGTAAAGTTGCAAGCCAATAAACACTACGTACATAGCTTGTACGTGTGTCTAAATCTCGCCACTGACCTGATGATAAAAAATGAGACTCTGAATTTACATTAATTTTATTCGGCGCAACTGATTCCATAAAGTCATGAAACATAGTAACTATGCCCCAGTTATATGCGTACTTTTCAATCCACTTAGATGACTTACCTGGGCGAATATTTTCGCTACCAAACGACTTAGCATCGTGCCCTACCATGGTTGTTAACTCAGCTAATGCTTCGGTATCAATACCGCCAGAGCGTGAATCGTCCATAAACATGCGCGGCATAATTTTTATATGGGTATCAGCGTCTTCATTTACAGAATGCAGTTCGTTTTGAACGTAAGTAAACCAGTCAGTGCTTCTGTCCATATTATAACGCGTCCAGTCGTACCACTTAGGCTCGCCTTTAATCGCAGGATCAATCGGTATCTCAATAGCTACATCTGCAAACTGGCTAAAATGCGTTCCCCAGTTTTCATTTAGCTCGTTAATATCACCTTGGTATTTTTTATCTAACCAACTTCTAAACTTATTTAGTGTGTATGAAGAGATGCTGGTCATTTCTTCATATTTTTGTGTCCAGTGGCCTTTTTCGGCGTACCAATGCGGCTCGTTAGCTAATACAAACCCAACTTCAGTAACTTTTTTGCCTTTAGTAAGCTCACCCGTTTTACGAATTATTTTACCCCAAAGATCTCGCGCTAATGGGTTATCAATATCGAATCCTGTAAATAACGAACGGCCTTTTCTAACTTCTGGCTCTTGCTCTTCAACCCACTTTGGAATACCCATTAACCAGTAAACTAAAAAACCAATGTTGGTATCAGGGATACGCGTCAGCTCTTTCATTAACTCTTCGTCAAAAGTGCCATCTTCACGCACTAAAAATGAATTAATGGCACGGTCGTGATCTACCGGGTATAAATCTTCACCGCCATGATAGAGCGCGCCTAAATGATCGTTATAAATATCTTTATTTGTAAGTGGCTGACCAACACTCTTTGAAAAGTAATCATACAAAAAGATAGGCTTGCCATTACTCACAAACATATTATCTTCTGCTTTTGTATTTTGCCAATCAACCTTGTTCACTGGGCGACGTTTAATATCACCTGCGAGCTCTTTACCAAGCTCTTCAATGCCTTTCTCTAAAATTTGAATTACTTTTTCGCGCTCAAAGTTTGGTAACTCTTTTGCTAGCTTTTCTTTATCAGCGGCATAATGGCGCTCGTACCCAAATAATTTGACGACTGCGTCATAATTATTTTCATCCCAATTGGCAAACTTTAAAAATTGTTCTGAAAACCAAATAATACTCTGTTCACGTGTTACATCAATCTGCTTACTTTGCGCTTGTTGCATCATTTTTTTGAGTTTTGCCATTTTTAGAATCGCAACTTGTTCGTAGTTATCTTGCGTTGCGCTTTGTGTTTCATTGTTATCAACTTTAACTACGCTTTCTTGTTGTGAGCATGCTGTTGTAAGCAAAAACAAGGGGGCTAGTGTGAAGCCTAAAAGATGTTGTCTCATATTTTTCTCCCGTTGAGGTCGTTATCTGTTAACAGGTTTTTACACTGTTGTTATTATGTGCAACAGATAATATACATCATATGTTTGTATTTGTAAGCTGTTTGAATGTTTTTGTAATTAAATTTAGATCAACCTTACATATTGAAGACTTAGGAGTAGTGTAACTTGAATGTTTTACCTCTACTTGAGTCGCTTACTAACAAAGCAGCTAGAGTATTAAAACACTTGACTACTAAATCAATTTAGGCTGATGCTAAAAAAGTAACTCTCGAAACGACACCTGATTAAAACATATGTGTATTTTAGCTAGGAGTAATAAGAATGGATAAATCACTGAGTAATGAAAATGCTCAATTAAGGCAAGGTTATCGCTCTGTTTAGAAATATTTTAAAAAAATTAAATAACTGAATAAACATTAGCAGCCAAATCTAAAACTTATAAAACTGAAATAGACAAGTTCTTAGTAAATAACTCTCTTTTTACAAAAGCTGACGTTGCCAATCTTCTCGAAATTAAAAGTGCGGACAGACTTGTTGTTGATCAACTGATATTTTTTGTCACTAACATTTATCCTAACGCTGAGGTAGCCTACCCTCGATTTCAACTTAACTTTATTGATAAAAATTAAGTCAATAAATCTTGAGCTATCAAAGTAGGTAAATCACTCTATGAAAACAGGGATCTCCCTTTTTGGTTTAAAAGTTATAATCACACTTTAGAATGTAGTGATATTGAGGCAATGAACAAGCCTGATATTTATCAAGATATTCTATCTGGTGTATAGACTGATATAGCAACGAACTTATTTTGATCCAATTATTTTTTATACGTGATTATCTCTTCTATTTTGCAGTCGAAGTAAGCACATAATGCATCCAAAGTACGCGTAGTTGTTGAGTAATTATTGTTATTAGCCATTTTTGACATCGCGGCTTTATTTACTCCTGCGGCATTTGCAACTTCATCTAACGTAATTTTACGTCCCTCTTTCAATGACTTAGCTGCGATTAATTCCTTTAAGTTATAAACAATCATTTTAATACAACCAATTATTTAAAAAGTTTCTTTACAGGATACTTTCTGTATGATTTAATCACTTTAGTTTCTTGTGAGGATACTTTTATGATTAAAAATGAATTTACTTTGCTTTCTGCTAAAGAACTTTCAAGCTTTATTAAGTTCAGTCCAGATTACATTAACCGTAAGTTGAAAGACAATGTTTTTTTTGAGGGTGAGCATTACATTAGACCTTTTGGATCAAGAAAAATACTTTACCTTTTAGAAAGTGTAATGGAAGAAATGTACAACACCACGTATAAAGCTGAGCGCGAATTTGTCATTCCTCTCGCAAGTGGAGGTGTATGTTATGGCTAGTGTAAGAAGCCGAAACGATAAGTTGTTTTTTGATTTTTATTATCAAAATATACGATGTCGTGAGCAGACCTTACTCAAGGATACAAAAGCTAATCGTATCAAACTTGAGAAAGTTCTAGAAAATATTGAAATTCAAATTATGCTCGATCGTTTTGTTTACCGAGATATGTTTCCGAATAGTAACCGCTGCAAGGCTTTTAAACTGTTTGATGACCAGATAGAAGCTATAAAAGCTAATGAAACGAATAAAGCTGATGTTATTTTACAGAATGTACCTAACTTCGAGGCATTTGCTTATGAGTGGCTAGAAGAAAGTAAAATTCATTGGAAAATTAGTCATTTTAAAAATGTGTCTATGATCTTTGAGCGTTATTTAATTCCTGAATTTGGCAAGTTTAATCTTGATGAAATAAGCCGTGCTCATATTATTAAATATCGCGCGGGCATATTAGAGCCTAAGCGTAGTAGTAAAAAACAATTGAGTAATGATTGGATCAATCATGTTATGACACCTCTTAGAGGCATACTTAAAGAAGCGTCATTACGTTATGATTTTCAAACTCCTTTTAACAATATAAAACCACTAAAAGTAGTTAAAACCAAGATAGAACCTTTTTCACTCAAGGAAGTTCAGCAATTTCTTAAGTATGTAAGAAGTGATTTTCGTAATTATTATACCGTTCGCTTTTTTACTGCGATACGAACAGCAGAGATTGATGGCCTCAAGTGGGAATACGTTAACTTTGATCGAAATGAAATTACTATTCATGAAACCTTAGTTGATGGCAATGTTGAGACACCTAAAACAGCCACATCATATAGAAATATCCAGCTATCTAGAGTTGTTGTTGATGCATTAAAAACACAATTCAAAATAACTGGTAAGAACACTTATGTTTTTTGTAATAAAAAAGGTAACCCTCTTGACCATCGAAATATAACTAAAAGGGTGTGGTATCCAACGCTAGAAGAGCTCTCTTTAAAGAGGAGACGCCCTTATCAAACAAGACATACATGCGCAACCTTATGGCTTTCTGCTGGTGAAAACCCTGAATGGATAGCTAAACAAATGGGTCACAGCACCACTAAAATGCTATTTGAAGTTTACAGCCGTTATGTTCCAAACAATACTCGACAAGATGGTAGTTCTTTTGACCGCCTACTTCTAAATGCCAACATTGAAGAAGAGGCTACTTATGAATAACTATATCTATGGTTGGTTAAAAAATTTACATATTAATGGTACTTTGCCAACAGCCAATTGTGAGCTATTGATAAGTAAGCAAATAATTTACGCTATTACATCTGCTGATATTGCTAGAAAATGCCAAATAGTGTCTGGCTTAGCTCAATTTCAGTTAACTCACGATATAATGGGTAATCATGTTGTTTGTGATATAGAGCCTATACTTTCTCAATGTAACGAACAGCAGTACCTTAATTTAACTTCGATGATAAATAATACAAATGAGCATTTAATAGCACGATTTTTTAAGCTACTTAGCTTCGTCACATGCAGTGAGTTGCAGCCTTTTATTGATTTTATTTTAACTAAACAAAGCATTTTACAAAAATTCATACAAGCACCGGCTAGCCTAAACCACCATCATTCTTATACTCATGGATTATTTGAGCACAGTATAGAGGTAGCTGAAATTGCATTTAATAATGCTAAACACTTAAATCATTCCAGTATTGAATGCCAAGCTGCATTAGTAGCTGGCTTATTTCACGATATTGGTAAAATATTTGTCATGCTACATCAAGCCAACGATCGCTACATACCAGGACCACACGAAGGTTATAACTTTGCTATCTTAGCTGAACCTTTAGCGAAGCTAGGCAGTCGTAATAGGCAATTGCTGGAGTTATTAAGCAGTTTATTAGCAGCCAAGCCATCTGGCTATCAAGCGAGATATGCAATTGAGCATATTGTGCAACAAGCTGACCGATGCTCTTCTGAATCAGCTTTTATACATGCTAAATTTCAAGAACTTCCTGATTATTACCATTTTTGTAAAGTTGGCGATAAAGTTCTTAAAAGAATGAGTTAACGTTTTAAAATACCTAAACTTAATTTGAAGCTATTAAGGGGCTTCGCCGGCCCTATAACTTATAATAAGCAGCAAATGAAGAAAGCTCATTAAGCTATGGTGGCGCCTCGACTTTTTATATGTACCTTTACTACCCTTTACTGTAATTAATAATCCAACTTCTAAAAAGCCATTGCCATTATGTTTACCTAGAAACCTGCCCTCCTCAATTGAGGCGCTTTCGATGTGACTATCGCTTAATCCAAATGACGAAACTAATTCTTCCCAGTAAGACCTCGCTTGAATAACATTTTGATTTTGTAAATCTACTTGATGAAAACGAAATTTGAAGTGGCTCGACTTTAATTTAAATTTTATACATAAATTTAAAAAGTTGCGTATTACTTGCTCATCAGGACAACGAAGAGCGAAATTCTTCCCTGCAGCACCATATTTCAATATTTGTAGGGCATCAAATGCTTCACTAAGCGTTACATTTTTCTGACTTAATAAAGTATCAAATTTCTGACATAAATAATAAAATGCTTTTTGTGAAGAAACTCTTTTTAAGTCATCTTTAGTATTATCTAAACTTGGGAAGTTAGGAATTAAGGGCAGCTTTTTACCTTTCCTGGGATATTCCCTGCTTACACTCAGAGCATTATCATGTAATTTTTGAACTTGCTCCACAGGGAGTGAGTAACTCGATGCTGTATCGTGTATTGAGTTTAGTTCTAGCGATTTAAGAGCATTTGCATAATCTAACATTCTTATTTGCCCATCAACTTCAAACTTTTGTTTAAAACCTTTAAACGATGGTGTGATTAAATCACTAACCTTACCTGCATATTGGATCGAATAGTCTTGCTCTTGTTTTTTACTATAAAATTCAATTCTTTCAATTAAACTTTCACCTGGCATAAACTCCTTAAAATTAGATCTCCCTATACATTCAGATAAAAAATACTTAGATACTGTATATGTCTGATTCATTTGAGCGCAATGCTGTATGTCCTTTAAGTGTAAATAGCTATTTAGTGTCGACACTGTGACTTTATGACCAAGTAAATGAGACAAAAAAAACATTTTTGAGCGAGTATTGTCTTTAACTTTTAATCTTTTGTTAAAGTGAGTAATAAAACTTTGATCAAATAAGCCATTTTCAAATATAGATAAATACTGCCTTCCCGTTAATACCAAGTTTGAATTTAATCTGTACCAAGTCCAATTAGCAAAGCTATGTCTTAGGTGATGAATTCTTAGAGTATGATCCTTAGTATAGTAATGCAGTAATTGCGTTAATAGCTCGTATGCTTTATTTACGCTAACAGAGCAGTTAAATAACAATGAATTTGATGGCTTATTTTCAGTGTTTTTTTGAACGTCATAAAAGCTTCTTAGCTTGGCTAAATGCTCTTTTGGCCATAACGCATCTAGGGGTAGTTCTCTTCTAGCTGAAGGTGTTTTTAAACCCCTTATTTTATTTGGTCTGATTGATAGTAGAACCCAATCATATTCACCTTTATTTGGCTTTATAGGTGAAACCTGAATATCACCAAAGTACAGCTTAGCGGCTTCATTNAAGCCACTATAAAAACAAAAACACATTAATAAATATGCATATAACTCAACCGGACTGTTATTGAGGCTGTCACTTAAATATTCAAGAATTGCGCTTACATGACTAGCTGAAACTAAATTAGCATCAACTTTACTTTGGACAGGAGCTATATCAAGATCGTCAATACACAAGTCTTTGACAATTTCAGACTCTATTAAAAACACAGAGAAATAATATAAATACTTTTTACGTTGGGCAGAATTAAAATATTCACTCGTATCATTTAACTTTATTGCCCAATCTGACGCTGATATTACTGCTAGATCAGTTCGAGTAAAAACATTTAAAAAAGGTTCACTGATACTTTTCACATAATCAATTACTGTGTCTACTTTTAACTTCTTTTTAGTTACCCCTCCCTCTTTCAAAAGATAATAAAGCCAACCACACAAAATATTGAAATAAACACTATTTTTATCATTTTTCAATTCTTGTTCAACAAATTTAATGCACTGTGCCCTTGAAGCTCTTTGGCCATTCAGTTCCCTCAAGTTTTTATAGGTATACTCTAACTTGGCTTTTATTAATTTAGGCTCAATATAATCAAAGCTGTCACTATCAAATGACAATAGCTTATTAAGCTCATTAAATTTCTTAGGTTGTTTTGCTATTTCGTCTGCAACTAATGCCTTATTACTTATTAACCTTAAAAAAGCTGTTTGAGGTAGCTCGGTACAGGTACTAGACCGTAAATACATCTGATAGTCGATAGGGCTGAGGTTGATTATAGTATCTATTTTTCTAAGTGTTCGTAATTTTAAAAGTGACAAGCTTTGCCAGTTTTTACCACTAGCTTCTGTTAAAAACGTTATTATAAATTCACTTAATCTATTTTTATTTACTCGTATTTTCTCAGACGGCTTAATGAAGTTTTTATGATGTAATAATAAAAGGACAACAGCATCACATAGTACGTATCGTCGTTCCTCTTTTTCGCTTTTCCCATACCAAAATACTTGACCACCTAAATACATTAAAGCATCCGGGGCATTTATGATTGTAATAAGCTCGTCAAACTGAACACCTGTTGTCATATATAAAAATAAAACTAACCGACCATAACTAGCTTCTTTTGATAAATTAGCAGTTGGTGTTTGTAGCTCTTTACTTAATATTGACTTAATTTGTAGTGCTATCGGTAGTTTTATTAATTCTACTGGTGATAACATAGGTTTATCGCGCTTTAGTACGACGATTTGAGGGACTTTTGAAGATTCAATACCATGATGCTTTAATCCATAATTTAATATAGCATCAATAAGCATGAGCTGAAGGTGTTTAATCGTTAAGTCTTCTTTTAACCGTGACTTTAAAATGTTCATTTCACTAGAAAGAACATTCTCATCGGATTTTTTAAAATACCTAAGCATTAGCATGCATAGCTTTTTATATTCGTTTAAAAAATCATCATCGCTAAATCTAATTCCAAAATCATTATCAGAGCCGTTTCTATAAGCATTTACAATCTGTTGAAAACATTGATGGAACTTACCTTGCTTCTTCAGTTCATTTAAATAAGATCGGACTTTAGAGTTTGCCACCCTACCCCCTTAAATAACTTATCTAGGATAGGTAATAATTCATTTACAGAATCTATGTAATTTAGTGTCGAATAATCAGCTAAAGGAACCTCACCAGACTGCCAATGGCCCATTTGAAAGTTTATTAGCTCTGAATTGACGTTGTTATAAAGCAAATTACTTTTAAGCCAATGCCTTCCTGCATTTGCAGGTATTTTATGTTCCTTAGGTAACCTGAGAACTAACTCTGTAGGAGAAATACCTTTAGTAACAATTCCTGCTCTTTGTCTTTGAAATATGAATAAAGGTCCATGATTTATACGTGAATTTCTAATTAGCTTAAACCACTGACAAGATTCTTTGTAATCGAGATTTAAGCTTTTAGAGGCGGCATTTAAAAAGTCATCTATTGACTGGCATAACTTGGGCTTTAATACTCTTATTAACCCTCTCAAACAACTAAGGTGCTCTTGATAAGCTGTGATTTGCGCATTTAAAATAGACGGTAAACAAACTAATCTAGAATGCGTAAAATCACTATCATCTTTATCACTTATCCCCATGAGGTTTAGCGTTGGAAAATACAGGGAAAAAGTTGGTAACGGGTTCCAAACAGCCCGATAACCCGTTCCAAACATTAACATCCATGCCGTATAGACTGTAAACGCGTTATGGTATTTTAAGATTGCATCAAGTTTTTTTAAAGAGTTTAACTTAGTGTTTTTAACTTCTAATGCCAAAGCTGCTATGAGGCTCTTAACTGTCATATTCTCTGGTGTAAATTTAGAACCAAGCATACGATTACGCTTATCAAAACACACTAATTCAAAAAGTTTTATAGGGGATTTTTCTTTACAATAATCATAGTAATCAGACTCAACTTCTTGCCAAAACTCAAATAGCCTTTCACACCGCGTAACATCATCAATATTGCTATAGCTTCGAGATACTCGAGTAGAGTACATTTTTACATCGTAACTAAAGTCTATATAAATAGGGTCTATCACACCTGTTGCATTAATATAATTCCCAATAAAATTACTAATGCTATTGATACTTAGTCTTCCGCTATAAGCTCTATCTGATAACTTTTTTAATTTTTTGGCTAAACTGCTTTCAAGTGCTGCAAAATTGTCTACGTTAATAAGTAAGCCTTCTTTTCTGCCCTTCAAGTATTTAATTATTAAATCTGTCAAAAATGTAGGACAGGCAGTAAATACACCATTCGCTGTTTTAATAAGACCAACTTTTTTAATCGTTGGTTTAGCGGTTTGAGTTATAGGGAAATACCACCAGCCTCGACCATTTTCATCTAGAAACAAACCTCGTGTTTTGTCATCTATTTTATTAAATATCTGTAAGCTTTCTATCTCATGTAACGTCTTACCCAATAAAAACATCAGCCATCCCAATATCGCAAGCTCAATATTTTTATCGGAACGGCCATACTTATTTAATGTATCAAATAATAAGCCCAGTTCTGGCGCCTTTAATAATCGCGTATCTTGGTAAGCAATATTATGAGCTCGGTGCACATTGCGAGTTATATCTATTTGTTTTTTCTTCTTAGAGGCGGGACTAAAAATCATTTCAATGCTTTGATGATCGGTTTTATCTCTTTCAGTATTGCTTTCATTGTTATCAATTACAAAAGGCATCTGAACCTCAGAATCTTCAGGGTTAAGTCCCTCTGTATCTGATAAAAAGTTTAAAGATGGTATTAAAACTGACAAATTATCAACAGCCCCAGTAATAGGTAAAGTATTAGGTTTTTTATACCATTTAGCGATGGAGCCTCTGTAACGGCCTCCTCGTTTATACAGCCGAGCTGGTTGCCAGTCATTCTTATAAAAATGAATTAAAGTATTTAAATAACCTCTATCCGTTACATTATTAGTATATATATCATTATTAATAATTGACTCTAACTTACTCGCGATTGACGAAGCTGAATCAAGGTAGTTTGTTAATATTTTATCTTTATAAGGTACGAAGGCTATATTGGACTTTTTCATTAATAAGCGAAACTTATTACAAACCTCAGCTTCTCTTGTTGATGAGCTTGTAGCTAATTCAGGATCGATGAGTGTATGTATTTTTTTAAAATAATTACCAATAAAATTAGCAAGAAGATTTAATGATTTTGAATCTTGCTTATACTCATATGATTTAATAAGTAATACATAGAATGGTATCTCATTGCACCAACCATTTTTATATGTGCTGCGATTAAAACTCTCTCTTGAGCTTGCATCTAGCTCAACTCCATACTCATTAAAGGCATAATAAATATACTCAGGAAGACATAGTTCACTTTTAGTAAATTCCCATAGCTTCCATGACGCATCATTCATCCTTTTTAATAATAAAAAAACTTGTGATAAACCACTCAAATCTTCAGGAGCACTTATGCGAGAAGTAAAATCATCAAAGTCAGATTTTATATCCTCGATACTGATTTCCAAGTTTACCCCTTTGCAATACAACTCAATATGCTCAAGAAGCTTAACTTTTAGCATACCCGTCATAATTTAATCACTTTTGTACTAATTTTAAGCCATTTACATAATTCTGTTTTTGTTTTAATAGCTGGAAATAAGGTACGCCATTCTGTTGAATCAATTACTGGTTGTTCACCTTTGAATAAGCCAATAAGTAACTCTGAGATTAAAGGGCCGGATGCATTAAAGTACTGCTTAAAAAGTAGTCGAACAATATCATTAAGAAAAATTAAACGTCTAAGATCGGGTGTCGGACGATTAGGAAGGATCAAACATGGGACAAGTTGATTTGACTGATATTGAAGTCGACAAACTTTATGAAATGTAAATAAGCCAGAGACTAGTTTTAACTTTTCGTTATCAGTTTTATATCCAATTATCGGGGCTTGATAAGCATCAAGTTTCCAAGTAGTAATTGTATCAAAGCTGTCGTTTGAACTTGGTTTTAAAAACGAAAATAAATTTATATTACTGATTAAATTATCTATGGTTTTTTCAAGGGTAATATTTTCTGCGACAATATACTCAAATGTAGACCTGTCTAATAATTCATCGATCTTTTTTAATTTGCCTTCAACATTCTCATCAATCATATTCAGCACCAGAACAATAAGTAGTCATTTTTGACATTTTCATAATGTGCCTAAATAGTGCCCAGATCAAGCTTTAAATGTTCGTAAAACACTCAAAAACAGATTTTAATATTAACTAAATTTTATCTAAGTTATTGTAATAATATGCAATTAATTATATTTACTGGAGATTATTATTTATAGAAGTAGTTAAAATAACGTCTTGACATGGTAGGGGTCGGTGGTTCGAATCCACTCAGTCGTACCAATTCAAAGTAATAAAAAACCAAAAGAAAAAGCACTACCCACTCTTGATCACCCTGTCCAAGTGCCAGCAGTTCGAATCCACTCGTCGTACCAATTCAAAGTAATAAAAATCAAAAGAAAAAGCACTCTCTACTCTTGAACACTCAACTTCAACAGTTAATCATTAATTAACGATCGCTTACAACCAGGTTATAGCTTTATTTCTTGTAAATTATCCTTGTGAGTTTTGTTGACATTTCATGATTAAAATTCATTCAATTTACGGGGGGGTAATCGTGCGCGATTTGTAACCTATTGGGCTCGGTAACGGCTCCTGCGTTACTCTAATGGCTTACATTTTTGTAAGAATAAGTAAAAATCGAGTTACAAAGAGTCAATAACCGCACTGTATAGGCGATGTTTTGATTAAAAAACAACACATACAGCTGCAAATTCAACCTCTAAGATCAACAGTCTCTAGTCTATTTTATTTAGTAATTCATAACCTGCAAGTAAATCACTCAACTCCTCGTCAATGGTACTTTGACGCAGAGTATTAAACTCACTCGAAAGCTTATCAAGTAGCTCTTCAATATTTTTTTCAGCGCGTTGCATTGCGCTAAGACGACTGCTATTTTCGCTGACCAACGACTCGGCACATGCACGATAAAGAGAAATAAAAATATACTCGCGGATCAATGCTCTTATTGTTGTAGAGTACTTCTGGCAAAGCTTTAGTTGGCCATAAAATATTTTTAAAATTATCTCGCCATTGCTCGTCAAGTGGGAGTAATCGCTGAGACACACATTCATAAAGCGCGCCTTGTTTAGGTTGATTATAAAACACCAATACACGGCAACCAGGATTAAGAACTAAGCTTGATTCACTGTCTATTTGAATTTGCCTAACTAAGGTATCTATATCGTGAACACTCACTGGCACTGTGTATACTTTTACTAAATTAAAGCCGGCATCGGTAAGTCGAGATGCAGCACGTGCGCCTACCACCCAAATTAGAGGTGGCTGGGTCTCGTTACTTAGCGCTTTAATTGTAAAGTCGGTAATACTTTCATTAAATTGCCCTACCAACCCTTGATCTGAGCCGAATATGATCACACCCGCTCTGCTTTCATTTAAATTTTTGGGTTGTGGTGAAAATTGAAATGACATGTCATCACGCAAACTCGCACTTAATCCTAACTCAACTGCCCGGTAGTAATCGGTCAATGAGCTAATCGATTTTTCATATTGCCCAATACTCGAGGCAGCAAGTGCCTTCATCGTTTTTACCACGCCTTGTAAATCACTTGCACTGGCTATTTTATGGCGTAAATTAGCGGCACTATTGCTCATGTTGTTATTGCCTTCTTTTCAGGCTCAAAATCAACAAGTGCGCGCTTAGCCAACTCAACAATTGTTTGTCGATCGTCATCACTTAAGCTTTTAGCGGTATCAAATCTATCACATAAAGTATCGTCTAACTGCGCAACTGCTTTTTTAAGAATATTTTTTGCGTCGTTTATTTTTAGCAGTTCAATCGAATCTAAAAAGCCATTACTGAGTGCGAGTAATAGCATAATTTGCTCAGGCACTGGCATAGGTGATGATTCAGATTGATGTAAGCTCGCTCGAATACGCCGTCCATGTTCAATTATACGCCGTGTATCATCATCAAGTCGGGCACCAAAACGAGCAAAGGTTTCTAGCTCTTCAAATTGAGCATATGCAAGCTTTAAATCGCCAGCAACTGCACGAAACGCAGCACGCTGTGCTTTACCGCCCACACGAGAAACCGACTTACCAACGTCAACGGCTGGTAATACACCTAGAGCAAATAATGAGGGTGATAAATAAATTTGTCCGTCGGTAATCGAAATTAAATTAGTTGGAATATAGGCTGAAATATTTTGAGCTTCGGTCTCTATAATGGGGAGTGCGGTCAAGGAACCACCGCCACGTTCTTTATTTAAATGGGTCGCACGCTCTAGTAATCGTGAATGAATATAAAAAATATCCCCAGGAAATGCTTCTCGTCCGGGTGGTCGTCGTAACAACAAAGACAACTCGCGGTAAGCTCTTGCGTGCTTAGTTAAATCGTCATATACAATAAGTACATCACGTCCTTGCTCCATAAAATATTCTGCAATACTGGTTGCAGCGTAAGGCGCTATATACTGTAAGCCCGGTGGTTCATTACCCTCTGTTGCAACAACAACCGTATAAGCCATTGCATTTTGCGCGCGTAATATTGCTATTGATTTAGCAACTGTTGATGCCCGCTGGCCAATAGCGCAATAAATACAAATTACATTTTGTTCTCGCTGATTTAAAATCGTGTCTATGGCTATAGCTGTTTTACCTGTTTGCCTGTCACCTAAAATAAGCTCTCGTTGTCCTCGCCCTATTGGAATCATCGCATCGATTACAATAAGTCCGGTTTGCAAAGGCGTAGTAACAGGAGAGCGGTCCATAATTGGTGCAGCTGGACGCTCTATTGGTAAACGCTGCTCGGTTTGTATAACGCTTCCACCGTCTAGTGCCTCGCCAAGTGGGTT
>NZ_AUTQ01000272.1 GCF_000498095.1 Pseudoalteromonas sp. TB64 | reverse complement strand
CCTGCCATGCCGTCTGCGCCAAAACGTGTACCTTGCGGCCCGCGATAAATTTCTACTTGGTCAATATCAAATAATAACGAGCTGCCACCAAGACCTGAATAGTTAATACCATCAATAACTAAACCCACTGATGGATTGATCGGATCTACAAATTGTGAACGAAGTCCCACGCCACGAATTTGAATATAACGACCACGCGATGCCCCCGATGCAAAATTAACATTGGCAGCACTGCCTAAAATTTCATCTAAGTAACTTGCACCACGTTGATTAATTTCGTCTTCACTGAATAAGCTTGCACTAGCGCTTAAAGTTTGAATGCTTTCTCGTTGGAAATCGCCGGTAACAACAATTTTTTCTAGGTCGCTATCATCAGCGTGAGCTACAAGTGGTGCACCGAACAGCGGCAATATTGCTGCGGTAATTAAAGACAAACGTAAGTTCATTGGGTTACTTAACTCCATTTTAGGGACTCGTATGGTAGCAATTATTTCAACACATATGCTATAAACGCGGCAATTATACGTTAAATAATCAGGATTACTAATATGACCTTTAAAGTAGACTTTAAAGTACGTGATTACGAATGTGACTTACAAGGTATTGTAAACAACAGTGTATATTTTAATTATTTAGAACACGCCCGCCATGAGTTTTTATACGCACATGGAGTTGATTTTGCTCAACTTACAAAAGATAAAATTCACCTTGTTGTTATGCGCAGTGAAATGGATTATAAACACTCACTATTACCGAGTGATGAATTTTATGTTGTTGTAGAGCCTTTGCGTATTAGCCGTTTAAAGTTTGGTTTTAAGCAAACGATAGTTCGTAAGCACGATGAAAAAGTAATGCTTAATGCATTAGTAATAGGAACTGCGGTTAATGAAAAAGGACGACCTTTTTTACCAGAGCAAATAAATAACGTGTTCAAAACTACAACTTAATAATTAAAAGAACAACTTTTAAACTATCATAGAACAAAATTTACATTTAAAACATGCATTATTAACGGATAAATCGCATAAATATTGTTATTATTAAAGTAATTATACAATGAGTTAGCAATAGTATGAAATTAGCAGCAATACCGATGCTTATAATCGGTTTGTGTGTTGGTTGCGCATCGACAGGGACGGTTACTAGTGAGCAGCTTAAATACACGCAATGGCAATTATCACGTGTAGATGGTTTAGCAATTCCGCCTTCTTTTAATGCCTCAATGAGTTTTATTGAAGCGCTACAAGTAAATGGTTTTGCTGGGTGTAATAAGTTTTTTGGTGAAGGTGAGCTTGAAGAGAGTAGCCTAACTGTAAACAAAATTGGTATGACTAGAAAGTCGTGCGGCGAAGAACTTGATGAGTTTGAGCAACAGTTGTTAAAAGCGCTTAAACAAGGTGCAGAGCTTAAAATGCAAGACCAGCAATTAGTCATGCAAGGCGAGCAAACATTTGTGTTTATTCCTAAATAATTTTGAATTTTTGAAAAACAGCCCCTTGCGGGCAATTTTTAACTGACGTACACTCAGCGCAGATTTGATGGATAGTACTTTCAAATCAACGAACAGAATTTATATATCAATACTTGTCGGAGTGCCAAAGCTAAGTAATTAGTTTGTGGCTGAGATCGCGAAAGCGGGATCCGTGAACCTGATCAGGTTAATACCTGCGTAGGGAACAAGCTGCCTAAAATGGGACGCTTGTGCGTCTTTTTTTATGCGCACAATAAAGTGATTTTAATTATTTTAGGCTGCAAAGTAGCATAAACGCTACTTTACGATCTTTCTCTATTCCTCGGAATATCTGGCAAGACAATCCTTAAGCAATGAGGTAAGTCATGTCAAATACTACAAATAAAGCGTCGCGCCGAGAAACTCGTGCTGCCGCGTCTGAATATATTTATAACTTAACGGGTCAACCGTTCCCAAACTCTCATAAAGTATACGTTGAAGGTGCTCAACCTGGCGTGCGCGTTGGTATGCGTGAAATTACATTAAGTGATACGTTTATTGGCGGNGTTTACGATACGTCGGGTCCGTATACCGATCCTAATTTTGAACTAGACGTACGCAAAGGCTTACCAAAATTCCGTGAACAATGGATTGAAAGCCGTGGTGACACAGAAGTTTTAGAGTCAGTTACGTCGCAGTTTTCGCAGCAACGTATGGCAGATGAAGGGCTGGATCATATTCGGTTTGATCACCTTCCAAAAATTCGCCGTGGTAAAACAGGCAAAAACGTAACGCAAATGCACTACGCACGCCAAGGGATTATTACTCCTGAAATGGAATATGTAGCTGTTCGCGAAAATATGGGGCGTGCAGAAATTCGTAAAGAGTTACTTGCGGCGCAGCATAAAGGCGAGTCGTTTGGCGCGAGTATTCCTGAATTTATCACTCCAGAATTTGTACGCGACGAAATAGCCCGAGGTCGCGCTATTTTACCAAACAATATTAATCACCCAGAAACAGAGCCTATGATTGTAGGTCGTAACTTTTTAGTAAAAGTTAACGCCAATATCGGTAATTCATCGGTCAGCTCATCTATTGAAGAAGAAGTAGAAAAAATGGTGTGGTCTACCCGCTGGGGCGCAGACACCGTAATGGACTTATCGACTGGGCGTTATATTCACGAAACCCGCGAATGGGTTGTACGTAACTCGCCTGTACCTATCGGCACAGTACCTATTTACCAGGCACTTGAAAAAGTAAACGGTGTGGCTGAGGATTTAACGTGGGAAATTTTTCGCGATACGCTTATTGAGCAAGCCGAGCAGGGTGTTGATTACTTTACTATTCATGCCGGTGTATTACTTCGTTATGTACCAATGACCGCTAAACGTGTAACCGGTATTGTGTCGCGCGGTGGCTCAATTATGGCTAAATGGTGTTTAGCGCATCATAAAGAAAACTTTTTATACACGCACTTTGAAGATATTTGCGAAATTTTAAAACAATACGATGTGTGTTTTTCATTAGGTGATGGGCTTCGCCCTGGTTCGATTGCTGATGCCAACGATGAAGCGCAGTTTAGTGAGCTACGTACATTAGGTGAACTGACTAAAATTGCGTGGAAGCACGACGTGCAGGTATTTATTGAAGGTCCAGGACATGTGCCAATGCACATGATTAAAGCCAATATGGACGAGCAATTAAAACATTGCGACGAAGCGCCATTTTATACATTAGGCCCGTTAACGACCGATATTGCACCAGGGTATGACCATATTACTTCTGGTATTGGTGCTGCTCAAATAGCATGGTACGGCTGTGCAATGCTTTGCTATGTAACACCTAAAGAGCATTTAGGTCTGCCAAATAAAGAAGATGTTAAAGAAGGCTTAATTACTTACAAAATAGCTGCACATGCCGCCGATTTAGCAAAAGGGCACCCAGGCGCGCAAGAGCGTGACAACGCCTTATCAAAAGCGCGCTTTGAGTTTAGATGGTACGACCAATTTAATATTGGTTTAGATCCAGACCGAGCTCGCGAGTATCACGACGAAACCCTTCCGCAAGAATCAGGTAAAGTTGCTCACTTTTGTTCTATGTGTGGCCCTAAATTTTGTTCGATGAAAATTAGCCAAGAAGTACGCGATTACGCTAAAGATCTCGAATCACGAGGTATTGATCCAAACAACGCTGGCGACGCTATTGAAATAAAAATGATTGATGTAGAAGCCGAAATGAAAGCTAAGTCAGCTGAGTTTAAGCAAACAGGCTCAGAGATTTACCACAAAGCGGTATAAAGTAATTATCGGCTAGAAGTTAGATATAAATGATAGATGAGATTTTATGCCTCGCTTTTTAATTAATTTTAGAGGCGAGAAGTAAATTCTCATCTACTTATATTACTAATAACTGCTTTTGGAGATTTTTATGTTTTATAACATTGCGGTGGTTGGGTTTGGTTTAGCGGGCAGATTGGCAGCGCTTGGGCTAAGTAAACAGCACCAAGTAACTGTTTTTGAAGCGGACGACGAGCATACAAAAAATAGTGCGGGCAAAGTAGCTGCGGCAATGCTCGCCCCGCTTGCTGAGTCGGTGTTATGCGAGGCTGATTTAGCTTTAATGGGTCTTGATTCAATGAAGCGTTGGCCCGGCATTATTGCTGAGCTTGAAAGTGACGTTTTTTTTCAGCAGCAAGGCACTTTGGTAATTGCGCATCAGCAAGATAAAGGCGATTTACAAAGCTTTGCACAACGTATAAAACCGTTAGCTGGTTATACTGCTGAGCATGTGAATACCCAGCAAATTACAATGCTTGAACCTGAACTTGCAGGGCGTTTTAATCAAGGTCTATTTTTACCCTGCGAGGGACAAATAGATAACCAAGCATTTTATAAAGCCAGTTTTACACAGCTCAATAAACGCAAAGTAAAATTTGTATTTAATCAGCGCGTAACCATTAGCGACAACAAAATAAACAATCGACCATTCGATTACATTATAGATTGCCGTGGGCTTGGTGCTAAAAATACTCAAGGTGATAAACCGCTTAGAGGCGTGCGTGGCGAAGTAGCAAGGTTATACGCACCAGAGGTTAGTTTAACGCGACCAGTGCGTTTAATGCACCCGCGTTATCCAATTTATATAGCGCCTAAACCTAACAGTGAATATGTAATTGGTGCGACTGAAATAGAGTCACAAGACAGCGGCGCGGCAACAGTGCGCTCAACCCTTGAGTTACTTTCAGCAGCTTATACCGTGCATAGTGGATTTGCCGAAGCGCGACTACTTAATATTCAAACCGGATTACGCCCCGCATTTAGTGATAACCGCCCAGAAGTATCACAAGTTGGCAATGTAATTAGCATTAATGGATTGTATCGCCATGGTTATATGTTGGCGCCAGCATTAGTGGCGCAAGCAGTTTCGCAAATACAGTAAGAATAGAGTGAGAATAAAATGAACATTACAATTAATGGCAATGTGCTCACAATAAAAAGTAATAAGTTAATTAGCTGTTTGCAGAATTTTGGTGCCACACCACCTTATGCGGTTGCCATTAATGGCGAATTTATTCCACAAAGTCAGCACAGTAACTATGTATTAAATGAAGGCGACAATATAGAGCTATTGTCGCCTATTCAAGGCGGATAAGGCTTATGCAAACTAAAGACTGTTTAACTATTTATGGAGAGCAAATAAAGAGTCGCTTATTAATAGGCTCTGCGCTTTATCCGTCGCCCGACATTATGACCCAATCGATAGTTGCCTCTGGGGCTGAAATAGTAACCGTCTCGCTTAGGCGCCAGCAAAGTGCTGCAGCCGGTGATGACTTTTGGCAGTTAATAAAAAATACAGGTTTAAAAATACTCCCTAATACCGCAGGGTGTCACAGTGTTAAAGAAGCTATAACGCTTGCAAAAATGTGCCGAGAGGTATTTGCCACCGATTGGATAAAGCTAGAGCTGATTGGCGATGATTACAATTTACAACCAGATCCTTTTGCATTGCTTGAAGCGACAAAAATATTGATTGATGATGGCTTTAAAGTATTGCCTTATTGCACCGATGACTTAGTACTTTGCCAGCGTTTAAATGAGCTAGGTTGTGAGGTGCTGATGCCATGGGGAGCACCAATAGGTACCGGTAAGGGATTGTTAAATAGCTATAATTTAAAAACTATTCGAGAACGCCTACCTGATACCACATTGATAGTAGATGCTGGTTTAGGTTTGCCATCGCATGCCTGCCAAGCGCTCGAAATGGGGTATGATGCGGTATTATTAAATTCAGCTATTGCAGGTGCTGGCTGCCCAATCACTATGAGCCGCGCATTTAAAGCCGCAGTTGAAGCAGGGCGCTTTGCATACAAAGCAAAAGCGATGCCTGAAAAAGACGTTGCAGCTCCATCAACCCCAACAATGGGCATGCCATTTTGGCATCAAGAAAAATAGCAGTTTTATTAAAAACATGAGCATTCTATCTAATTAAATAGCTAATTAAATAGCTAATTAAATAGCTCGTTAGTTCAATGTAATCGCTGTGAGGAGACAAATATGAATAACGTAGTATGGACAATTGCCGGCTCTGATTCTGGCGGCGGTGCAGGCATTCAAGCAGACATAAAAGCAATGCAAAGTTTTGGTGTACATGGGTGTACTGCTATTACAGCATTGACTGCGCAAAATAGTTTAGGTGTAGAGGCTATTAATGCTGTGTCGACTGATATTATTGAATCGCAGTTACTTGCACTCGAAAAAGATATGAAAGCCAAAGTGATAAAAATTGGCATGTTAGCCAACGTGCAGCAAATTCAGTTAATCAGCGAGCATATAAGTCATTATAAAGCTAAATGGCCTGTGCCTCCCGTTATTGTATATGACCCCGTCGCTATTGCATCAAGCGGTGACTTACTAACAGAAGAAGACACGGTAAGCGCAATAAAAGAATGTTTACTGCCGCTGGTGGATGTAATAACCCCAAACACACACGAAACACAGTTATTAACCGGTGTGTATTTAATTGGTCCGGCTGCAATAAAAGAAGCGGCTAATAAGCTATTAAGCTGGGGCGCTAAAGCCGTTGTTATTAAAGGCGGACATTGGGATTACCCAAGTGGCTACTGCATTGATTATTGTATTGATAGTAATACAATAAGTGGTGAAGAATATTGGTTAGGCAATCAAAAAATACAAACACCGCATAACCACGGCACCGGATGTAGCATGGCGTCGGTAATTACAGCGTGTTTAGCGAAAGACTACCCATTAAAAGATGCTTTCATTTTATCTAAAGCCTATATAAACCAAGGGTTAAAGCAATCTGTTCGATATGGTGAAGGGATTGGTCCAGTTGCTCAGACCTCGTTCCCCACTAATTTAGATGACTACCCACAAGTAATTGAGCCAGGTAGCTGGCTGGGCGATGAACTAGATTTTGATGTGCCGCTTGATTTTAATATGGCTGCTGATTTTTCACCTTGTGAAAGTAAATCGCTTGGTTTATATGCGGTTGTAGATAGTACCGATTGGCTAGAAAAATGCTTACAACAAGGCATTAAAACAGCGCAGTTACGCGTTAAAAATAAAACGCAAGACGAACTTGATGAGCTCATTAAGCAAGCTGTTGAGCTGGGCAAGCAATACAACGCACAGGTTTTTATAAACGACTACTGGCAGTTAGCTATTAAGCACGGTGCATATGGCGTGCATTTAGGACAAGAGGATTTAGAGATTGCTAATTTAGCCGCTATTAAAGACGCTGGGTTAAGGCTTGGGCTTTCTACCCATGGCTTTTATGAAATGCTGCGTGCGCATAATTATCGACCTAGTTACATGGCATTTGGTGCTATTTACCCAACCACCACGAAAGACATGACAGGCCAAATACAAGGTCTTGAAAAGCTGATTAAATTTGTACCGCTTATGCAAAGCTATCCAACAGTGGCAATAGGCGGTATTGATTTAAGCCGTGCTAAGCAGGTAGCGAAAACTGGCGTGGGTAGTGTTGCCGTAGTGCGTGCGATTACCGAGGCTGATAATTACGTAGAGGCTATAAGCGCTCTGCAAGCCGCGATAAGTACTGCAAATTGATACTAACAAGGGTAATACTAACAAAGGTCAGTAAAAGTGAATGAGCTAAGCGATAAAGAAACCCTGCGTTACAGTCGCCATTTATTGCTTGAAGAAGTTGGGCTTGAAGGGCAGTTAGCACTTAAATCCTCAACGGTTGCAGTCGTGGGTGCTGGCGGGTTAGGTAGTCCTGCACTTTTATATTTAGCCGCTGCGGGTGTTGGAACGCTTATTTTAATTGATGATGACGAAGTTGAGCTTTCAAACTTACAGCGTCAAGTGCTTTATAAAATAAACCACTTAGGGCAAAACAAGGTGGCTGCAGCGGGTAAAGTATTAGCGAGTCTTAATAATCAAATAGAAATAGTAACGCATTGCCAAAAGTTAGATAAGAGTAATGCAGCTAACATGCTAAAAGGTGCTGACATCGTACTTGATTGCTCTGATAACTTTAGCACTCGCTATTGCGTTAATCGTTATTGTATTAGCAACACAACACCGTTAATTTCGGGTGCTGCATTGGCAACTAAAGGGCAGTTAATGGGCTTTGATTTTAGGCAAAATGATAGCCCGTGCTATGGCTGTGTTTTTCCACAAAGTGAAGCTACACCAGTTATAAATTGCAGTAACGCAGGAGTAATTAGCCCGCTACTTGGTGTAATCGGCTCTATGCAGGCGCAACTTACGCTTAACTTATTGCTGGGGCATGCAGAGGGGGGCGTGTTTATAGCCTTTGATGCGCTCACCTTAAAACAACAGCACTTTAAAGTGATTAAAGATTTAGAGTGTAAAGAGTGTGGAAAATAGGTTTTTGAGAGGCTTGTGCCTGTTATTACATGTGGCGTTAAAAAACTAAAAGCGGCGCTTTTAACGTGAGCAAGCTCTACGTCTACAACACAGCGCGTTTCACGTCAAATTCGATGTAATAAACGCCGTAGACGCACAGCTTGCTGAAGCCCATAAAAATAGTCTGTAAGTAGGTATAAACTAAAAGCTGACGCTTTTAACGTGAGCAAGCTCTACGTCTACAACACAGCGTTTCACGTCAAATTCGATGTAATAAACGCCGTAGACGCACAGCTTGCTGGCGTGATGGGCGAAGCCCATAAAAAATAGTCTGCAAGTAGATATAAACTAAAAGCTGACGCTTTTAACGTGAGCAAGCTCTACGTCTACAACACAGCGCGTTTCACGTCAAATTCGATGTAATAAACGCCGTAGACGCACAGCTTGCTGGCGTGATGGGCGAAGCCCATAAAAATAGCCTGCAAGTAGATATAAACTAAAAGCTGACGCTTTTAACGTGAGCAAGCTCTACGTCTACAACACAGCGCGTTTCACGTCAAATTCGATGTAATAAACACCGTAGACGCACAGCTTGCTGGCGTGATGGGCTACGTCTACAACAAAAAACCGCGTTAATTAAACGCGGTTTTTTGATTTCTAATTAACGATTGATTTTAGTCGTTAATTTTTGCAAACGCAGTACCTAAGCGAGTAACCACTTCTGGTAATTGATCGTCCAGTATTTCAGCTTTATCAGCACCCCATGCAAGTACCACAGTAGAGCCTAATTTAAAGCGACCCATTTCGTCACCCTTTTTAAGCGTGATAGCGTTATCGCCGGTGGTTGGGTATTTCCAACTAAATACATCACTACCTGCTGGTGGCGTTACTGTACCTGCCCAAGTAGTTTCTATACTTGCCACTATTGTTGCGCCAACAAGCACCATAGCAAGCGGACCAATTTCAGTTTCAAAAATTGCTACTACACGTTCGTTACGTGCAAACAAGTTAGGCACGTTTTGCGCTGTAAGCGGATTCACTGAAAATAAATCACCGGGTACGTAAATCATTTTACTTAGCGTACCATCAACTGGCATATGAATACGGTGGTAATCTTTTGGTGCTAAATAAATAGTCGCAAACTTACCGCCTAAAAACGGTATTGTGTCGTCTTGTGAGCCGCCTAATAGCGCTTGTAAGCTGTAATCGTGACCTTTAGCTTGTATTAGCTGTCCGTCAACAATATCGCCTAGCTGGCTGATTGCGCCATCCACTGGATGAATAATAATATTGCTATCTTCGACCATTGGACGCATGCCGTCTTTTAAAGGACGAGTAAAAAATTCATTAAAGCTTTTATAATGAGCGGGATCTGGATATTGCGCTTCGCTCATATTTACTTTGTATTGCTTAATAAATAGTTTAATTAACGTGGTGGTTAACGCACCCGCTTTAGCTGCGGCTAATTTACCCACCACGCGTGAAATAAAATGTTTTGGCATTGCATACTGCATTGCGATTTTAAATTTGTCTAAACTCACAGTTTTTTCCTAAATTATACGCGAGGCGCGCGAGAGCCTGCACGACCATCAGCCATTGTTTCTAAAATTCGGTGGTAGCTGTCAAAACGCAATTGCGAAATTTTTCCATCAGCGACAGCTTCTTTAACTATACAGCCCGGATCGTTTAAATGTTTACAGTCTCTAAAACGGCATCCGCCTATAAATTCTCTGAATTCTTTAAAGCACCACGTTACACGCTCAACATCTAAGTGCCATAACCCAAACTCACGAATTCCTGGTGAATCGATTAAGTTACCGCCACTTGGTAAGTGGTGGAGGCGCGATACAGTTGTAGTGTGCTGCCCTAAGCCACTGTTTTCAGATACTTCTTTAGTTAATATTGCTGCATCGGGTAGTACGGTATTAACTAGGGTAGATTTACCTACGCCACTTTGCCCAACAAAAATATTATTTTTTCCAACAAGTACTTCTTTTAATTCGTTTATACCTTCGCTCGATATATTACTAACAAGTAATACCTTGTAGTCGAGCTTACGATATATATCGAGGATTTTATCTATTGCGGCAAGACCTTCAGCATCAATCAAATCAATTTTATTGAGCACTAAAATTGGCTCAATGCCCATATCTTCACAGGCAATTAAATAACGATCGATAATGCTAGGGGTAAATTCAGGTAATACAGCCGATACCATTAATATTTGGTCTATATTTGCTGCAATTACTTTTACGCCATCGTAAAAATCAGGGCGGGTAAGTTGTGAGCGACGCTCTTGCGTGGCTTCAATTACACCAGCTAAATCACCTTCGCTTACTTTTGCACGACGAAATAATACTTCATCGCCACACACTAAATTAGACACAGTACGGCGTATATTACAGCGAAGTACATCGCCATTTTCAGTTTCGACATCGGCATGCTGACCAAAACGACTAATTACAACGGCGCTTTCTACTTGACCTAAATTATCGGTTTGCCACTCTTGCGCCCCTTTTTTAGCCGGTTTTGCATCTGCGCTGTTAATACGCTTTTGATGGTTGGCCTTAATCTGACGAGATTGACCTTTACTTAATTTTTTCTGTTTTGCCACTGGAGGCCTATAACCTTAGTTAAATGTCGACTTTCCTAAAAAAAGCTTTAGCTCGACGTATGATGCTAATATGATATATCGAAATGCGTTGGATCTAAAGGAAAGCACCGCTTAGGTAATTATGACTATTAATAAATCAAATTTAATTTGGCTCGACCTTGAAATGACAGGGCTCGAACCCGAGACCGATAAAATACTCGAAATTGCGACTGTTGTCACTGACGCAGATTTGAATATATTAGCCGAAGGACCAACTATAGCTATTCATCAAAGTGATGAATTACTAAATGGTATGGACGAGTGGTGTACCACTCAGCACGGTAAGTCAGGTTTAACTGCTCGTTGTAAGGCGAGTACCTTTGATGAAGCTTATGCTGTAGAGCAAACTTTAGCGTTTTTAAAGCTATGGGTACCAGCTGGCGCTTCGCCAATGTGTGGTAACTCTATTGGGCAAGATAGACGCTTTATGAATAAGTATATGCGCGAACTTGAAGACTTTTTTCATTATCGAAATCTCGATGTAAGTACTATTAAAGAATTAGCGCGCCGTTGGAAGCCTGAGGTTCTTGCTCAAGTGAACAAAAAAGGCTCACATCTTGCTTTGGATGATATTATCGATTCGATTATGGAATTGAAGGTCTACAGAGAAAAGTTTTTTAATTTATAAAAAACACTTGCAAATAGAGCTCATTATTGTAGAATCCTGCCCCGCTCAAGACGATAACCCACGCGGGGTTAGTGTGTTTGAGTGATTGAATTACCATCAATAAATACGGTACTAGCTCAGTTGCTAGAATGTTGAACGCGACCCGTCGCGCACCAACGTAAAATAACTGAAGAAATAAAAGTGCGGTACTAGCTCAGTTGCTAGAATGTTGAACGCGACCTGTCGCGCACCAACGTAAAATAACTGAAGAAATAAAAATACGGTACTAGCTCAGTTGCTAGAATGTTGAACGCGACCTGTCGCGCACCAACGTAAGATAACTGAAGAAATAAAAATGCGGTACTAGCTCAGTTGGTAGAGCGCGACCTTGCCAAGGTCGAGGTCACGAGTTCGAGCCTCGTGTACCGCTCCAATTTCTAACCAAAAGAAATTGTAGTGATAGTAAATTTAGTAATGCGGTACTAGCTCAGTTGCTAGAATGTTGAACGCGACCCGTCGCGCACCAACGTAAAATAACTGAAGAAGTAAAAATGCGGTACTAGCTCAGTTGGTAGAGCGCGACCTTGCCAAGGTCGAGGTCACGAGTTCGAGCCTCGTGTACCGCTCCAATTTCTAACCAAAAGAAATTGTAGTGTTGAATGAAAATATAATGCGGTACTAGCTCAGTTGGTAGAGCGCGACCTTGCCAAGGTCGAGGTCACGAGTTCGAGCCTCGTGTACCGCTCCAATCTTTTTATATCCTTTCAAAATTTACTGTATTAAAAATCATAAATAAAATTATAATTTAAAATCTCTCTTATCTACTTTATTCTATGTGCAATATTCAGCATTGAAGTTTTGGTTGTTAGAAGCTATCGCTTCGCCTACAAGAAAGGTGTCGTACTTTGAAGTTATGAGATATGAGTGAGGTACAGAAGAGTTAATACTTTGAAACCTGAAGCTGTTGTTAAAATAGCTCCCCCTGAATAGTTGCTATAACTCGTCTAGAGCCACCAGAATCACGATGTTCACCTAAATAAATGCCTTGCCATGTACCTAACGCTAAATAACCATTTGAAATAGGAATACTTAGCTCGCAGCCTAACGTACTGGTTTTTATGTGTGCAGGCATGTCGTCGTCACCTTCATAATCGTGGCGATAATAAGGTTGACGCTCAGGAACGAATTTATTGAAATGGCTTTCCATGTCCATACGAACAGTGGGATCTGCATTTTCGTTTATTGTAAGGCTCGCTGAGGTATGCTGAATAAATAAATGTAACAAGCCTATTTTGTAACTCGCCAGTTCAGGAAGTTGAGATAATATTTCGTCATCAATTATATGAAAACCTCGCTGGCGAGGCTTTAATATAATTTGCTTTTGCTGCCAACTCATAGTTTATCGAAACTAACTTCGATGTTTGCATTTCCTGCATCGCAGCTAAATGGCATGATGATTTTTTTACCTTGGCTTTTATGAGTAATTGTATGACCTTTACCCGATACCACAATAGGCGTTGCCATATCAAAGTCGAAACCTTTCTCGCCAAGTAAATTTTTAGCACCACCAGTTACCATGTTGGTTATTTCGCCAACCATATCGGTGACTTCTTCATCTATTGTATCTGGACGGTCGCCAAGCATGCGTTCCATGATTGTTAGCGCTAATTCTTCATCAAAAGTAATTGAAAACGATCCACGAGTTTGAGGGCCCACCATACCAATCAGACCTGATACATCACCACAGGCGATTTCGTCCGTTTTAATACGAGGTTTACCTGGCTTTAATTGAGTCTGAGCCATTGTACTTAATACATTGATCAAAGAGGATAAAAACGGATTGATGAACTCTACATTCATATTGTTTACTCTTAAATTGGTGCTATTAAATGGCTACAACTATATGAGTATAGCCATTGAGAAAAACTTTGGGGATTACGATGCTCTACAAGACTCACATTTTCCATGAGCTTCGATAGTTTGTCCCGAAACAACAAATCCACCTTCGGCAGCTAAATTATTTAGCTCGTGTGAGATAACAGTTGAATGTAACTCTTTAACAAAACCGCATGTATCACAAATTAATAGTTGTACCGGATGAATATGATCAAAATGGTGACACAGCATAAATGCATTAGTGCTTTCAATTTTGTGAATAAAGCCTAGTTCAGCCAAAAAATCTAATGCACGATATATAGTGGCAGGTTTGGCACCTGTCTCTGTTACTTTTAATTGTTCGAGTAGATCGTATGCACCTACACCACCTTGTGCACTGGCGAGTAAGCGAAATACTTTCTCGCGGATCGGCGTAAAACGTGCACCACGGTTGTCACAAACTTGTTTTGCTTTACTTACGAGTGATTCTATATTCATCATTCTCTTATCCTTATGCTACCGTGATATACTAACATACTGTGTTGTAGTTGCAGCGTTTTTATTAAGCGCTTTTTACCTAGGAAACCCAGTAATGCATGAACTATTAGCTATATTTATATTCTTTTTTGCGGTTATAGACCCAATTGGCACTGTACCTGTATTTATTGCAGTTACACGTGGTGAGGATGAAAAATTTAAACGTAAAGTTATATTAAAAGCGGTAGGCGTGTCTGCATTGGTACTCTTGTTTTTTGTGCTCGCGGGGGAGCAACTACTTAACGCAATTGAAATTCCACTTTCGGCTTTTCAAATAGCCGGCGGTATCATATTACTTATTTTTGCACTTTCAATGATATTTGGTGAAAGTAAACCAGAAACTGAAATTAAAAGTGTACGCGATAGTATGGAGACTGCCATTTTTCCGCTAGCTATTCCATCTATCGCCAGCCCCGGCGCTATGTTAGGTGCTGTATTGATGACCAGAAATGAAGAATATACCTGGGTTGAGCAGTTAATGACATCATCGATGATGCTTGCTGTACTGGCTGTTGTATTAGTTTTATTATTGCTTGCAACCCATGTACATAAATTAATTGGTGACAGTGGTGCAAGTATAATAAGCCGAATAATGGGACTTATTTTAAGCTCTGTTGCAGTGACTAATATTTTAAATGGTATAGCTCATTACTTTGGTTTACAGGTGTATTCTTAACATTGATGCCCGTTAGGCTTTTGTGTAGAATGCAGCGCCTTTTAAGCTGTGCTTAATAACTTTAATACCCTGAGGTTTGCTTTGAATAAATGTACTTTGGATAGACGCTTTTCTGTGGCCCCAATGCTTGATTGGACTGATCGCCATTGTCGTACTTTTCATCGCAAAATGACTAAACATACTGTGCTTTACACCGAAATGATAACCACAGGGGCTATTTTATTTGGTCGAGGTGATTACTTACATTTTAATAAGCACGAAGGTCCGGTTGCACTGCAACTTGGTGGCTCTGACCCTAAAGCGCTTGCGCAATGTGCAAAGTTAGCAGGTGAACGTGGCTACGATGAAATAAATTTAAATGTAGGTTGCCCGTCAGACCGAGTTCAAAATGGTCGTTTTGGCGCTTGTTTAATGGGCGAACCTCAGTTAGTTGCTGACTGTGTTGCGGCAATGAAAAGTGAAGTAAATACTCCTGTTACTGTCAAAACGCGTATTGGTATTGATGAGCAAGACTCGTATGAGTTTTTATGCGCACTTATTGAAGCATCACATAAAGTAGGGTGTGACGATTTTATTATTCATGCTCGCAAAGCGTGGTTAAAAGGTCTGAGTCCGAAAGAGAATCGTGAAGTTCCTCCTCTTGATTATCCGCGAGTTTATCAGCTTAAAAAAGATTACCCACAGCTAGATCTAAGCCTTAACGGTGGTGTTAAAACGATTGAGCAGAGCCTAGAACATTTGCAACATATTGATGGTGTAATGATTGGACGAGAAGCTTACAGCAATCCATTTATATTAAATGAAGTAGATGAAAAAATTTATGGAGATGTGGCTAATATGCAATCTCGTCATGATGTTGTGCGTTCTATGTATACTTATATTGAAGAAGAAATGCGTCTTGGTGCTAATTTTTGGCATGTAGCACGCCACATGTTAGGCATTTTTCAGGGGCAACCTGGTGCACGTGGGTTTAGACGACATTTGTCAGAAAATGGTCATGGGAAGCAAGCCGATTTGTCGGTAATGGATAAAGCATTAAGCTTTGTACCTGAATAAATTTAGATTAAGAAATTAAATATTAAGCCACTTTCGAGTTAACACCGATCAGTTAAGGTATTTTTGATCGGTTGACCGATCTTTTGGTTGCTTCACAATACCCTTATCATCTTTTGATTATGAGGGTATTTTTATGCTTAGTCATTGGTTACTTGATACGGATATATTCGCCACTCCTGACTCTTTATCTACATTTCAGAAACATATCCCTCTTGAGTGGATTTCTAATGTGCTCGAGCAGACCGATAAAGCAAGTATTCGCAAACGTAAGTTACCTGCTGAGCTTGTCGTCTGGCTTATCATTGCAATGGGTCTTTTTCGCGACCGCTCTATTAGTGACATTGTTGAGAAGTTAGATTTAACACTCACTGATACCCTGGGCGATACGGTTGCTCCAAGTGCTATTCCTCAAGCGAGACAGCGCCTCAGTAGCGACCCCCTCCAAGCCTTATTTCACCTATGTGCAGCCCATTGGACACAAGAAGAAGATGCTGATGATACGTGGTATGGACTCCGGTTATTTTCTGTCGATGGAACGCAATTTCGTGCACCTGATACACCTGCTCTTGCTGAGCACTTTCACTATATTAAGCACAGTAAAAACCGTCATACAGAATATCCTATTGTACGCCTATGCGCCTTAAGCTCCTTGCGTAGCCGGTTGATACACCACGTTGCCTTCGGGCCCAGTTATCAAGGTGAGGTGAACTACGCAAAGCAGTTATTTAGTCATGTAAGTAATAACAGTCTAACTATTTTTGACCGATGTTATCTCAGCGCTGAGCTACTGATTAATTGGCGTAAGCAACACCCACAGTCGCACTGGATGGTCCCGATTAAAAGCAACACGCAATACACCGTCATTGAATCTTACTCTGAGCATGACTTCAAAGTAGAGATGAGTGTATCTGCGCATGCCAGAAAACAAGACCCTTCGCTTCCTGAGTGCTGGCAGGCCAGACTGGTTCTTTAT
>NZ_AUTQ01000271.1 GCF_000498095.1 Pseudoalteromonas sp. TB64 | reverse complement strand
CAGCCACTTGCTGCTTTAGTGCATGATTTTACCGAGGCTAAATCGCATGAGCCGCCATCAATTGCACCTACAATGTCGCCTTTACTCACATTGTGACACGAACAAATAGTAGCGGTGTCGGGTAGGGCACTGCCAGATAACGACGGCGCACCACCGCTGTCTGGCAAAATTAAGCACTCAGGATTTTCGGGTAAGTCCATGTCGTTAAGCATGTACTGTAATAAAGTATCGTAATCGCTGGTATCGCCAACTAGTACAGCGCCCAGTAATTTATCGCCTTTTTCACTTAGTATGATTTTTTTATAACAGCCGCGAATAGCGTCTTGGTATATAAGTTCTTTACAGTCTGGTGTTTTTGCATGAGCGTCGCCAATTGAGCCTACTTCTACGCCTAATAACTTAAGTTTTGTGCTCATATCAGCACCCAAAAACTCAAGCTCGCCACCACTTAATTGGCTTGCTGCAACGCGCGCCATGTTGTAACCCGGTGCAACTAAGCCAAATAGCTTTTTGTCCCACAGAGCACATTCACCAATAGCTAAAATATCAGGATCTGACGTTCGGCATTGGTTATTAATAATAATACCGCCGCGTTCACCCAGCTCTAAATTAGCAATTTTGCCGAGTTGGTCATACGGGCGAATACCGGCAGAGAACAAAATTAGGTCTGTTTCTAAAAATGTCTCGTCCGAAAAATTTAATCTAAAGCGGCTCGTTTCACCTTTTACTATTTCGCTGGTCGCTTTTGATGTATGTACCGTAACGCCAAGTTTTTCTATTTTATTTTTTAGTAGCGTACCGCCTTGTCCATCAAGCTGAACAGCCATAAGCTGCGGCGCAAATTCAACAACATGGGTATCAAGCCCTAGTTGCTTAATCGCGTTTGCAGCTTCAAGCCCTAATAAACCACCGCCAATAACTACACCGCTTTTGCTTACAGCGGCACTGGCTTTTATTTGTTCTAAATCTTCTAATGTGCGATACACCAAGCAATGGGGTTGGTCGTTACCTCTTATAGGCGGCACAAATGGGAACGAACCGGTTGCAAGTATAAGTTTGTCGTACGGGTATTGTTCACCCGTTAGCGTGGTAACTACTTTTGCAGTTCTATCAATCCCCTCAACCCACTGGCTGGTATGCACATTAATATTGAGCTGTTTGTAGTTGTCGTGGGTGGTAAGTGCTAAATCGGCAGCCGTTTTACCATCAAATACACTTGATAAGTACACGCGATCGTATGCAAGATTTGCTTCTCCGCAAAGTACAGTAATGTCTGCGTTGGCATCGCTTTGGCGCATTTGCTCAACAAAGTGGTGTCCGACCATACCATTACCAATAATGAGTATTTTTTGCGAGGTTTGCATAGGGCATTCCTTAAAGTGACGGTTTAAATACAAATAACAAAAAAGCCCGCCACAAATACGCATTATGCATAACTGTGTGCGGGCTTCTTTGCCGATGGTTGCTAATAGCTACTGTGCTCACAACCTAAATTTTTGCCGTAAGTAAAACGGGCTTGTTAATATAATGTTTGCAAAAATACAGCCAGTTTTTTAAGTTATTGTTTAAATAGTATTTAATGTGTTTTTAGAGTGAGGATAAAACCCGTTTTGTTATATGTTGGTGCGCGCTGGGCACTAAGAGGGTGCAAGTATTGTCATTGTTTTGTGCATTATCAGTCAATAAAACACCCATTATCATTCATTGTGTATTGCGTTAAATTTAACCCATGAAATACGTACACGAATTACGAGTAAAATGACTAACACAAACTCAATAGATGCTTCCCCTTTTCATGAGGGCGAGCTGGCAATACAAGACAAGCTCGGTAAACGAGAAATAATGGCAACATTTGGCAAACGTGCCGTGCGCTCATTTATGCCAGAGCAGCATCAAGCATTTTTTGAGCAGTTACCGTTTGTGGTTGCAGGCAGTGTTGATGAAAATGCTGATGTGTGGGTATCTATTGTTTCAGGGCAGTCAGGCTTTTTAAGCGCCCCAACTCCCACGTCGTTATTAATGACCCACGCGGTTGATAAAAACGACCCCTTACATGGCACGTTAAATATTGCAGGCTCACCAATTGGTTTACTAGGCATTGAACTAAGTACGCGTAGGCGCAACCGTTTAAATGTGCGCGTAGGTGAGGTAATTAGTAATAATAAAGTGAGTTTTAATGTTGATCAATCTTTTGGAAATTGCCCGCAGTATATTCAAACGCGCGACTTAATGTTTAATAGAGATCCCTTACTTAAAAGTAATGCGGTACAAAAAGTTGAATTTAATACACTTGATAACGCCGCGACAACGTTAATTGACACCACTGATACATTTTTTGTTTCAAGCTTTATAACCGCAAAAAACAATCCAAAAATTGAAGGTGTTGATGTTTCTCACCGTGGGGGAATGCCCGGTTTTGTAAAGCGAGAAGGCAACACATTAACGATTCCTGATTACGCAGGTAACAATTTTTTTAATACGCTAGGTAACTTTTTATTAAACCCAAAAGCAGGTTTGTTATTTCCTGATTTTGACACGGGTAATGTATTAATGCTTACCGGCAGCGTTGAAATTTTATGGGACGGGCACCCAGAGCTTGAAGGTTTTATTGGCGCAGACCGAGGCTGGAAATTTACGCTTACTAAAGGAATATGGCTTAAAAACTTACTCCCTTTTACTGCTAAATTTGATGCTTACTCACCTAACACCAAAATGACGGGCACGTGGCTTGAGGCTGATAAAAACAAGCAAGCCGAAAAGCTCAAACATACGTGGCAGCCTTTAAAAGTGGCTAAAATAATTAAAGAGAGTGATGTAATTACCTCTTTTTATTTAGAAGGGCACAACAATAAAACCTTGTTACCGTTTAAAGCAGGGCAGCACTTAACCGTGCAAATACCAAGTAAAAGCAAACCTGTCATTAGAACCTATACCGTTTCATCGAGCCCGCATGAACTTTTTTATCGGTTATCGATTAAAAAAGAACTCAGTGGCGAGGTATCACACTACTTTCATAATAACGTAAAAGTAGGCGATGTTATTTTAGCTAAATCCCCACAAGGGCAGTTTTTTATTGACCCCACCAGCACCAAACCAGCGGTGTTAATTGGTGGCGGAATAGGCATTACACCTATGATCTCAATGGCTAAACACATTGCCCATGAAGGGCTAAGAACCCGCTATACTCGACCTCTGCATATTTTCCATAGTGCTAAAAACAGCCAACAGCGTGCGTTTTATAACGAGCTAAAAACACTTGCAGATACAAGTGGCGGGGCAATTGATTACTACTCACTTTTATCTCAGCCTGAGCTTGATGAAAAACAAGGCAATGGCTTTAATTTAAAAGATGAGAGTTCTAATTTAAAAGACGAAAGCTTTGATTTAAAAGGGCGCATAAATGCGGATGTGTTTAGGTATTATTTACCGCTTGATGATTACGAATTCTTTTTATGCGGACCTGAAGCGTTTATGCAGCACGTATATAATGAGCTTTTATTACTCGGTGTGCAGGATAAAAACATATTTGCAGAAGCATTTGGACCCTCCGCTATTAAGCGCAAAGTACTTAAAACAAGCGGAGCGCCTAATAAAAGCAACGAGGTTAGCGTTGAAGAAGCAGACAACACCGTAATTAAATTTAGTAAATCAGGCTTTGAACAACGCTGGAATAAAGGCGATAACACGATACTTAATGTAGCCGAAGCCCATGGTTTAGAGCCCGAATTTGGATGTCGAAACGGCAGTTGTGGCAGTTGTGCAGTTAAAATAAATGCAGGGAGTGTGGTGTATCGCAATAACGTAAGTTACCCAGTAGAGACAGGGCAGGCGCTAATTTGCTGCGCCGTACCGGCTAAAGGTGTTGAAGAGCTGGATTTAGAGCTGTAAAGCTTGAAAAGAAAAAATATACAAGTGGTATTTCATTAAATTCAGTAGATGTATTATATGTGAGGACGTTATTGTTTAATGGTTTGCCAAATTAGCATTCTACTTCAATTTTGTTTAAGTCATTACTAGCCGATTTTCATATTGAGCATTCTATTTTTATCAAGTGTATCTGATGCTTAGGTTATGCTACATTGCCATCATTTAATAAATAAACCGATTAATAAGGAAATCCTTGTGACTACTAATGTACCTAAAGTATTTATCTCATATTCTCATGATAGCCAAGCCCATAAAAAGTGGGTGCTAGAACTAGCACAACGATTACGGAACTCAGGTATTGATGCAGTTTTAGATCAATTCCGTCTTGGTTTAGGTGATGATTTAGGAGGGTTCATGGAAGCAAGTGTTGTGGAATCAGATCGCATTATTATGGTTTGTACTGACGTATATGTTAATAAAGCTAATGGCGGTTTAGGTGGCGTTGGTTATGAGAAGATGATTATTACTTCTGAATATATGAATCAAATTGATACAAAAAAAGTTATCCCTCTAATTCGTCAAGATGGAACTCACACTGTTCCCACGTTTTTAAAAAGTCGTTTACATATCAACTTTTCTCGCGAAGATGAATTCGAATTGCAGTTTGATAACCTTCTCCGTGAAATTCATGAAGCACCACTATTTAAAGAGCCACCTGTCGGCAATAACCCATTTGAATCGGTTTCCGAAAAGCCAGTAGAAAGTGTTACGGACAAAAAGACTGAATTATTAAAGATCTGGGTTGAAGGTTATAATAAAGGTGATGGTTTTTACACATTCGATAATGTTCAGAATCTATTAGGATGTTCTAGAATATTTAGTGAAGTTTATGTTAATGAGTTAAAGTCAGACGGTTTCATAGTTGGAGCCAAAATATTTACTGGTGCTCGATACATAAGTGGTTTTGAACTTACTGACAAGACAAAGTTATATGCAATTCAACAAAACTGGGTATCTGAGTAGGTTTTAAGCTAATCGAACTTTATTTACTGACAGCTTATTCTCATAATAGCTTATCAAAGGGCATCCATTATCTTGTATGAAGATGTTCTACATTGTTAATTTATATTAATACCAAACTCTTAAACCTATTGCCAATTATAAATATTATGCACTAGCTTTTAGATTCCATTTAAATAAACACACAAAAAAAGAGGCTTAATAGCCTCTTTTAAAACACTTTTAAATACTTGAACGACTAAGCTAGCAAACCTGCTTTTGTTTCAGGCATTGCTATAAAACCGTCAAGTTTACGAATGTTGCTTAACCATCTTAAAATATTTGGGTATTCACTAAGTGATACGCCGCCCTCTGGTGCGTGTGCTATGTACGAAAAGTTGGCAATGTCGGCAATAGTTGGCTGAGTGCCTACTAAGTATTCACGGTTTTGTAAGTACGCATCCATTGTTTTAAATAATGTATAGGCAATGTTTATAGCGTTTTGATGATCAAGCTGCGCGCCAAATACAGTAACTAAACGCGCCGAACACGGACCTGAAGCCACAAGCCCTGCAGCAACGCTCAACCAGCGCTGAATGTGCGCTTGAACAGTAATATCTTCTGGATACCAGGTTCTGTTAGCATCAAACTTTTGTGCTAAGTACATTAAAATAGCGTTTGAATCGTTAATAACGTCATCGTTATGTTTAAGTACGGGTACTTGCCCAAAAATATTCATTTTTAGAAAGTCAGCTTGCTTTTGTGCGCCGTTTTGCAGTGCAACATCAACCATATTTACATCAAGCTTTAAAAGCGATGTAAATAGCTCTGCACGATGTGAATGACCAGATAAAGTAAAACGGTATAGCGTTAGGTTGCTCATGGGTTGTCCTGTTTTTTAATTTTGAATAGTGATTTTTAATAACGCTATTCTTTCACTATTATCCGTTTTGAAAAACCAAGCTAGTAAGGAATTAATGTCAATGCTATATTGACAATCATGGATACTATTATTGGCATTAAAACAATCATCGCGGTTGTTGAAACAGGCTCTTTTACAGCCGCAGGCGACAGACTTGGGCTTTCAAAGGCACTGGTTAGTAAATACGTGGGCATTGTAGAGCAAGACTTAGGGGTTAGATTATTTAACCGCTCCACGCGCAGAATTTCGATTACCGAAGCAGGGCAAAGTTATTACACAAGCGTAGTGCCTGTAATTGAAAGCTACAGCGAAATGCTCGATAACTTATCGGGTCAAACAGCACTTGCTAGCGGCAAGCTTAGGGTGAGTGCGCCGGTGTCGTTTGGTGAATCAAACCTTGCGCCGTTAATGCCTGAGTTACTGAGCCGTTATCCTGATTTAAGTATTGATTTAGTGCTTTCAGACAAAACAATTGATTTACTAGAAGAGGGGGTTGATTTAGCAATTAGAATTGGCAGTGTGTCTGACTCTAATTTAATCGCGAGGCAAATTACCAGTTACCCTTTAATTTTATGTGCATCAGCAGATTATATTCAGCGCTTTGGCGCACCAGCGAGTGTTGACGAGCTTGAACAACACGCTACGGTGATTGATAGCAACTTTAAAATAGGTCGCCATTGGCCTCTAGTTTCACCTAGTGGTGAGGCATTAACGGCAAGTGTAAACTCGCGTGTTTCGGTTAATAATCCACAAGCTGTAAAAGAGGTGGTTGTAGCGGGTGGCGGTATTGGCTTAATTCCTGAAATAGTGGTGAGAGACGATATTGCATCGGGTAAGCTTGTGCAGGTTATGCAAGGTTATAAAACATTTGAGTTTGGTTTATTTGCTATTTATCCGCATAGAAAGTTTGTGGCTCAAAAGGTCACGTCGTTTATTCAGTTTTTATTTGAAAAGTTTGAAGCTAAAAAATAAAGCTTACTTTAAACCTTACTTTAAAACTAAAAGCCAAACCAAGCTAAAAACAAAAAAAGCCTAAAATCAGTTAAGTGATTTTAGGCTTTTAGAATGGAATATTAAAATATTATTTTAAAATAGTTACTTAATTAAAAGTGGCGCTTACTTAAAACAACTACTTACTTTAATATAATAACTGGCACATCGTTGTTTTCGAGCATTTTAATGGTATTACTGCCCACAAAAAACTGCCTTAACTTAGAATGCCCAAAAGCCCCCATAACAATAAAATCAATGTTATTTTGCTCTTTGTATTGCATTAATGAGTCAAAAATATTGCCCTCTAAAAAGCTTGCAGACACTTCAAAACCCATACTACTAAGCTTAAATTGAGCGTTAAGAAACTTCTCTTCTAAGTTCTTCTCATTATTATTAACACTTACTAAATGACAATGAAGCCCATGTAATAAACCGCCATCAATAACTTGTTGCAGTGCTTTGTCGGCTGTTTCGCGACCATCGTACGCAATCATAAATGATTTAGGTTGCTTAAACTTTCTAGAAATAAGCAATATTGGTTGCGAAGCGCTACGCACGAGCGTTTCGATGTGTGAACCAAGTGCATTTAAATCAACACGATGATCAACACCATTTCGACCTATAACGATTAAGCGAGTATCATCTTTAAAATCAATAATAGCGTCGATTACGTCACCGTGACGTTTAATTAATTCATAGTTTTGAATATGAGCAATTTTTGCTTGTACAGCAACCGAGTCGAGTAATTCATCTGCTAGTTTTAAAGAAATTTTACTACGGTGTTCATCGAGTTTTGTCATTTCTTCAAGCAAAGCCGATTGGGCACCTAAACCAATCGTACCGGTGTAGTTACCTACATTAGTTTGTTGTATTTTTTCAAGCATATGTATAAAGCTAATTGATTTATCTAGCTTTTTTGAAGCCCAAATAGCAGCTTCGGTTACAGCGTGTGTAATGACAGAGCCATCGATACAGGTAATTATTTTTTTCATTACATTCTCCTTAATGACCGCCAAGTAGTTTATCGACTTCTTTAGGGTTGTTGTGTACGCCAAACTTATCAACAACTGTTTCGGTTGCGCTATTCATACCAACAATATTAACTGTTGCGCCTTCGCGTCTAAATTTAATGACCACCTTATCGAGTGACGATACGCCGGTTATATCCCAAAAATGTGCATGGGTTAAATCTATAACAACATTTGTTACCGCACTTTTAAAATCGAACGAAGCAATAAATTGCTCTGCTGAGGCAAAAAACACCTGACCTACAACTTCATAAGTTACTAGGTTTTTAGTTTCATCGTGCTTAGTTGTAACAACCATAAAGCGACCAATTTTATTGGCAAAAAACAACGTAGCTAGCAATACGCCAACTAAAACACCAATGGCTAGATTATGTGTGGCAACAACCACAATAACGGTGGAAATCATCACTACGTTTGACGAAAGCGGGTTCTTTTTTAAATCTTTAACTGATGTCCAAGAGAATGTACCAATTGATACCATAATCATTACTGCAACTAATGCAGCCATAGGAATTAAACGCAGCCACTCATCTAAAAACACCACCATGATGATTAAAAATAAACCAGCAATAAAGGTTGAAAGTCGACCACGACCGCCGGACTTAACATTAATAATTGATTGTCCAATCATGGCGCAACCCGCCATACCACCAAATAAACCTGCGCCAATATTTGCAATACCTTGGCCTTTACACTCTTTATTACGATCGCTCGTTGTATCAGTTAAGTCATCAACAATAGTGGCGGTCATCATGGATTCAAGTAAGCCCACAACCGCAAGACCAATCGAATATGGTAAAACAATTTGCAGCGTTTCGAGTGTTAGCGGCACATCGGGCCATAAAAATATAGGCAGGGTGTCTGGTAGTTCGCCCATGTCGCCAACGGTTCTTATATCAAGCCCTAAAAACAGTGAAACCAGTGTAATAACAACAATACACACTAAAGGAGAGGGAAGGATTTTGCCAATAGCTGGAATATACGGAAATAAGTAAATAATACCTAAGCCCGCAGCGGTCATGGCGTAAACATGCCAAGTAACATTGGTAAGCTCGGGTAATTGCGCCATAAATATTAAAATCGCTAATGCGTTTACAAACCCTGTAACAACAGAGCGCGATACAAACCGCATTAACTCACCAAGCTTTAAAAAGCCTGCAAATATTTGTAGTACACCGGTAAGCAAGGTAGCAACTAGTAAGTATTCCAGACCATGATCTTTAACCAGCGTTACCATTAATAGCGCCATTGCACCGGTAGCCGCTGATATCATGCCAGGGCGTCCGCCTACAAAGGCAATAATAACGGCGATACAAAATGAAGCGTATAAACCCACTTTAGGATCAACACCCGCAATAATAGAAAAGGCAATAGCTTCAGGTATTAGGGCAAGCGCCACAACAATACCAGCAAGCACATCGCCACGAACATTAGAGAGCCAATCTCTTTTTACGTGATCAAACATGTAGATAACCTAATTAGTTAGTTTTCCTGCAACGGCAGGGAGGTTTTTGTATTTAAATAATAGTGATTCTCGCGCAGATGGCGATATTTGATTACACATAATGTGTAAATAAATGAGATAAGGGCATTAACTTAGGGCGGCGTAGGTTTCAAAAAAGAAAGGCTCCTGTAGCTGATTTAGTTGATTAATTAACTTTACTAACAAAACAAAAATAACATAAGGGTGGATTTGTTTCTAGTCGGCAATAATTATAACCATAAATATTAAACCAGATTTATACAAATACTCTTGGGTTTTGGTGGTTGAGCAAAATAGAGTTACATTTTAGAAAATAATTTAAAATTATATATAGTGAATATTTAATTATTGTCAAAGAGCTTTGATTGTTAATTTTTATGGGTTATTTGACTTTTTCATTAGCACTTAATGACTAGGCTAAATTTAAATACTTTATTATTTTAAATACTTATCTAACGCACTGTTTTAGTGCGTTTTTTAGTTTCACTGAGTTAAATTAGTGCATTGTTAAAACTACTCGTACGTTTCTAAATATCCGAACCTTTATATTATTGACAATGCATTGTTTAGCACTATGATATGCATCACAATGAACGTTGGCTTACTTTTTGCTATACGTGAAAATAAAACATGCTTGCTATAAATAATGGAATTATATAATTGGACACGCAGCGGTTAAAAAAATGTTTTGGTTTTACTCTTATTGAATTAATGATAGTAATTGCAATTATTGGAATTTTATATGCAATTGCTCTTCCAAGTTATACGAGTTACATACAGCAAAGTAGAAGAGCTGATGTGCAACAGGTTTTATTACAGCAAACAGCTGTTTTAGAAAGGCAATACACCCGAGTTGGTGGTTACCCAGATACTTTTACTTTTCCTGCTTCAGACTACTACTCATATACATATACAACCGATGCAACAACCGGCGCTTCAAATGGGTCAGAGTTTACGATAGAAGTTTCACCCAAAGGTGCACAAAGTGGTGACGAGTGTGGCAAGCTATCTGTAAATCAAAGTGGTACCAAGTCTGCGGATAAATCCCAGTGTTGGTAAAAAAAACCTTGGTTTTACTTTACTCGAAGTTTTAATCACGATGACCATCATTGGTATTTTAACTGCTGTTGCGGCTCCTTCGTTTATTACTTTTATAAAGCGGGATAGGTTAGTTACAAATTCTAATCAACTGCATAGTGTTTTTAAATTTGCACGCAGTGAAGCAATTAAAAGAAATCAAACAGTTTCCGTTAAAACATCAAACAATCAATGGCAAGTACAAACTGCTATTAATTCAACGCAAACCACGTTAAATATTTTTGAAGTTACACATAGCAGTATTTCAGTCGATCTAAAAGATATTGATATTTCAAGTGCTGGTGAATTAGACCAAATGTACCAAATATTGGTGAGTGATAGCGATAGTACAACCACCGACTTTACATTATGCGTTTTACAAAGTGGACAAAGTTGGTTAGTTGAGGCTCCTGAAACATGCTAAAAAATTATAGTAAGGGGTTTTCTCTTTTAGAAGTTATGGTTGCATTAATTGTTGCGACTATAGCTTTATTAGGATTAGCATCAGGTCAATTAAAGTCATTGCAATATATTACAAACAGCTTTAATTATACGGTGTCTATTATTGAAGCTAATAATGTTTTAGAACGCATTTGGCCTCACTTATGTGAGCTGCAACAAACTAACCCTAGTTTGTACAATGATGCCGATTTTATAAATTATTTATCTCCACAAATAGATGCATACACACTCACCTTACCAGCTAATTTTTCAAATGACTTACCGGTTGAAATAACATGGCAAGATAAACGTTTGACTGATAATTTAGAGAACCGCGTTGTAATTACAGGAAGTTTTCCAACACTGCCTGCTGGGTGCACACCATGAAACATTTAATAAATAAACACAGTGGTTTTACTTTAATAGAGCTTATGGTTGCGCTTGCTGCAGGGATGTTTTTACTCAGTGGTGTTAGCTTGGCTTATTCTTCAATTAATAGCAGTACCAGCACTGCAAAAGATTTAGAGAATGCGCTCGATGTTATTCGCTTTAGCAGCAAAATATTTACGCGAAGTTTAAAACAAACCAGCTCAATTCCTACTTATAGCAATAATATTTTAAGTGTTGAGCAAGAGTCGGGTGTACTTGCTTGTACAGGTTCAATAATTAATGCGCCATTCACTGAAAACTATAGTCACGAAGGCGACTCATTATTTTGTGATGTAGGGAACGGCAAAGTCAAAATATTAAAAGGTGTTAATACAATTAGCTATGCAATTGATAATAATATAGCGAGCGTTTTTGTTGAGCCTACAAACTTACCAAGCCAATTTAATAACCGCTTAGTTATCGATATATCTTTATCGCAAATAGTAATGAATAAGGCGTTTCAATAAATGAAAAACACATCCGGTTTCACGCTTGTCACGGTACTTATTTTAACGTCTATGGCATCAATTGTCGTACTGAGCACTCTTAGAGATAGTGTTATTCAAGAAAGGTTGAGTGGTAATTTTCAAAAAAAATTAAACGCAAGATTAATGTCCGAAAAGGGTGTGTTTTCAAGTATGGAAAAACTTGAAGCAGGAATGCTCGCAGACCCAACCATAAATATTAACGATTTAATTGCCAAAAATAGCCAAGTTTCAGGTACGGGTTCGCTTGAATCAAGCCTATACAATGCAACTATTGAAGTTGATAGTAATGGCGATGTATTAATTTCCAGTGAAGGCACTCGCTTTGAAGGTGAGGATCAAATGCAAGCCATAT
>NZ_AUTQ01000270.1 GCF_000498095.1 Pseudoalteromonas sp. TB64 | reverse complement strand
TAGGGGCTGTTGATCTTTGTAGTATATATATTAATCAGCCCACATTGGTAGCCACATCATAGTAAATGCTAAAGCGAGCATGGAATGATAATTCCGTTCAAGCTTTTCATACCTTGTAGCTATCCCTCTATATTGTTTGATCCGACCAAAGGCATTCTCAACTAAGTGCCTATATTTGTACATGCACCAGTCAATATCTTCATTACCCACTAAACTGTTATCCTTGCGTGGAATAACGGGTGTAGCGCTATTATCACGAATAAACTCTCTTAGTTTTTCACTATCGTAGCCTTTATCTGCGACAACCACATTACTCGTTGGGCAATTGTCTACAAGTGACTCTGCATGGACGATATCATGCGTATTTCCACAGGATAATTCATAATAAACAGGCAATCCTCCGCTATCTACTGCAAGATGAATTTTAGTCGAATTGCCACCTCGACTCTTACCGATTGATTCATTGCCAGCGGTTCTTGCACCGCAACTATGCTGGTGAGCCCTGACAATACTGCCATCAATAAAGATCCAATCCATATCAGCATAGTGGGATAACACACGAAATAATTCATTCAAAATATCTTTTTTGGACCATAAATTAAATCGTCTATAGATAGCACTCCACGAGCCGAAATAAGACGGTAAATCTCGCCAAGGAATACCGGTACGCATCTTATAGAGTATGCCTTCGAGCGTTTTTCTATGCTCAGGCTTATTATAAATTCGACCACTTAAGTGCATTACTTTTGATAAGACATTCCATGTCGCGTCTGTTAACATTAATCTTGGCATGAGGGTTCGGTGTAACGTTTTTTAGCGAATTCAATTATACCTTATCCTCATGCTGTTTGTTTTTTATACCGCAAAGATCAACACGCCCTAATTACTTAGCTGTTTTAGGATAGGTATTACGTCAACACAAGCACACAATAAAATTGAGAAATTAATGAAAAAATTAGCACTCGCCTTTAGCTTTTTATTAAGCGCCCCCGTAATGGCAATTGATGTTGAACACACTGCAACCCCTATTACTATTGATGGCGTATCAGAAAGCGCATGGGATAAAGCCGCTTGGCACAACATGCCTTATTTAATGGATGGCACACTGCCATCAAACGATGCTGACTTTAAAGGGCGTTACCGTTTATTGTGGGATCAAAACTATTTATACCTACAAGCCGATATTGTGGATGACGTTTTAATAGATACACACGCCGATCCAACGTATAAATATTGGGATGACGATGCGCTTGAAGTATTTATTGATAGCGATGCATCCGGTGGTAATCATCAATTTAATCACACCGCTTTGGCGTACCATATTGGCCTTGATAACCAAGCCGCCGATTACGGACCTGATAAAAAAGCCCATTTGTATACCGACCACCTAGTTAGTAACTGGAAGCGCAACACAACAGCGCCCTTTAACATCACCTGGGAAGTAGCGATAAAACTCTACCCTAATGATTATAAAGAAGGTGCTAAAAACACCCCAATTACACTTAGCGAAAAGCAAGTAATAGGTTTTATGCTAGCGTACTGTGATAACGATGGCAGCGACGTGCGCGAGCACTTTATGGGCTCACACGAAGTACAGCCAGTAAACGGCGACAGAAACCGTGGATTTATAGATGCAGACGTATTTGGCAAAATCACCCTACTCCCTAAAAAGTAAGTTACTCCCACCAAAAAATAATTAAGTAGGTTGGGTTGAGCGAAGCGAAACCCAACGAAAAAATACCCTACCAACAAACACAGGGGCTTTGCATTATCGGCTTTTTTAAACATCCTTAAACCAACACAAACATACAATAATGTTGGTTTTAAGCTCACCTATTTTACCTCTCATTTCCTTCTCCTTGTACAAAAGATCTTTAAGTAAATGATTTACAAAGAGGTTAAGAGGCACTACGCTTTTAGAGATATTCATATATTCCTATTGAATAAGAAGTTGATAACCTTAAACGGAAAACAAGGTTCGAATATTGAAGCAACTATCACTCTAACCATAAATCGCTCTCTTTATAATTAAGGAAAGGGCTAATGCCTTTAGAGTTGTACTCTACGCATATGCTTTCGAGACTATTCTTAGCCATTTTCACAAAAAAGCCAATTGGGTAGACTAGTCTCCATGTCTTTGTGGATACTAATCCACCCATAGAGCTCAAATCGGTTACAGTTAATACTTCTTGATAATAAGGTTTAAATTCAACTCTGAAAGGCGATTCAGCACCATTGCCTAGTAATCTAAACTCGTGTGCAAGTTTATTCCGATACATGTAGAGCAAATTCTTATGAGTGAAACTCTCTGGTGATAATCTATCGAGTGTTTCTGGGGGCTTATTTTTTTGTTTCGGCCATTTATCTAAAAGTTCCTCAAAAGTTGGATCTAACTCTAACCCTTTGCTAATTGATAGCAGGCTATTTGAATTAGAAAATCTTTTCTTTTTCTCTAATTTAGCCCAAGAATTAAGGGTTAAAAATGAACTTGGTAATTGAGGGTGACTTTCTAACACACTACAGAGCTGTAATAAGCTAACTCTATTATTATGCTCCCAACCAGAGTGCTCTGATATTGTTTTTCGATATCGATGACCTACTTTATTTTCATTTGGAAAAGCAGCAATCGAGAGAGAATCAAAGACTGAGCATAATAATAGCTTAGCTGGAATACCTTGATGCCGGCGATTTGGTTTTGAAAAAGCAGCTGCAATCATGGTCCTATTATATGTTCTGAATCGAGTAACTTTTTCCTCAATCGTTTCCATTCGCTCTCTCCCATAGCAAACTGAATATAGTTTTCTAGCTTTGAAGTATCCTACTTTTACTAGCAATATTATCATCTATATCTAAAAATTAATTTTACTATTATAAATTTACCAATGCTATAGCCTTAGAGATTGCTCGCCAGTAGTGGAACTCTTAACTTTGGTATTTGGAGACTCACCAAACACAAAAAAGCCGCTGTATTTTTCAATACAGCGGCTTTTAAAATCACAATTCTAAATTAATAGATTATGCTTTAGGTCCACGACCTGCACGTTTACGTTCGTTTTCTGTAAGGTAACGCTTACGGATACGAATGTTTAGTGGAGTTACTTCAACTAGCTCGTCATCATCGATGAACTCAAGCGCTTGCTCAAGTGAGTAGTTAAGGTGTGGAGAAAGCGTTTGCGCTTCATCAGTACCAGATGCACGTACGTTAGTTAACTGCTTGCCTTTAAGGGCGTTAACTGTAAGGTCGTTATCACGGTTATGAATACCGATAACCATACCTTCGTATACTTCAACACCGTGACCGATGAATAAACGGCCGCGTTCTTGTAAGTTGAATAATGCGTTAGTAAGTGCTTTACCAGTTGCGTTTGCAATCATTACGCCGTTCTTACGAACACCGATGTCGCCACCTTTGTGAGGACCGTAATGATCGAACGTATGGTACATAAGACCAGAACCCGAAGTAAGCGTCATGAAATCAGTTTGGAAACCAATTAAACCACGGCTAGGGATCATGAAGTCTAAACGCATACGGCCTTTGCCATCTGGAGTCATGTTAGTAAGTTCACCTTTACGTAGGCCAACTTGCTCCATAACAGAACCTTGGTGCTCGTCTTGACAGTCAATAGTAACTGTTTCAAACGGTTCTTCTAGAACGCCATCTACAGTACGTAAGATAACTTCTGGACGAGAAACTGAAAGCTCGTAACCTTCACGACGCATGTTCTCGATTAAGATACCTAGGTGTAATTCACCACGACCAGAAACACGGAAGCTATCTGGGCTACCAGTATCTTCAACGCGAAGTGCTACGTTGTGTACTAATTCTTTGTCTAAACGTTCACGGATATTACGTGACGTTACAAACTTACCTTCTTTACCACAGAAAGGTGAGTTATTTACAGAGAATGTCATTGTTACAGTTGGCTCATCAACACTTAGTGGTGGTAATGCTTCAACGTTTCCTGGGAAACAAACTGTATCAGAAATCTTAAGCTCACCAATACCTGTTACAGTTACGATGTTACCAGCGTAAGCTCTTTCAGTTTCGATACGTTCAAGACCTAGGTAGCTTTGTACTGCGCCAATTTTACCATTACGTGTAGTGCCATCAGCACTGATAATAGTAACTTGTTGGTTAGGAGCAACAGAACCACGTTTAATACGACCAATACCAACTACACCAACATAAGAGTTGTAATCTAGTTGAGAAATTTGCATTTGGAAGTCACCTTCAGGATCTGCATCCGGTGGTGATACTTCGTCAACGATCATCTTGAACATAGGTTCCATGTTGTCTGATGGCTCGTCTAAATCTAGTGTTGCCCAGCCGTTGATTGCTGAAGCGTAGATTACTTTAAAATCTAACTGTTCGTCAGTTGCGCCAAGGTTGTCGAATAAATCAAAGATTTGATCCATAACCCAATCAGGACGTGAACCAGGCTTATCAATTTTATTGATAACTACGATTGGCTTTAAGCCTTGCGCGAATGCCTTTTGCGTAACGAAACGCGTTTGTGGCATTGGACCTTCTTGAGCATCAACAAGTAATAATACTGAGTCAGCCATCGAAAGTACGCGTTCAACTTCACCACCGAAATCGGCGTGTCCCGGAGTATCTACGATATTGATATGGTAGTCGTTCCAAGAAATGGCTGTGTTTTTAGCCAAAATGGTAATACCACGTTCTTTCTCAATGTCGTTTGAGTCCATCACGCGCTCTTCGTTACCGCCGCGTGTTTCTAATGTACCTGATTGCTCAAGTAGTTTGTCAACCAGTGTTGTTTTACCGTGGTCAACGTGCGCGATAATCGCTATATTTCTTAACTTTTCGATGCTCATATATTTACTCAGAGAAATTAAATTCTCATTGATCCTGCAAGATCTACGCACTCATCTGCGTTTTCACGAGATGTCCAAGCATAGGATTTAAAAGGGCGCATATTATCCCTCATTAATGACATGGATGAAAGTTTATCCAATACATATTTTAAAACTTTCTCAATACTTTCACTAAGTATCTGTTTTATATATGACATTTAGATGAATTAAATTTTGATTAATTTCAGAAAAACAGCCATTTTTGCCATTTTACAGATATTTTTGGTACTCTTTTACATTTAAGTTATGCTAATTTAGTGTGATTAAATTAGCAACAAATTACACCGTGTAAAACTTGCACCAAAAGGGACTTTTTACGCACCAATAAAGTGCACCAATTTGATCCATTTTGTAGCATCTTAATTTTTTTAATTTATAAACATATAGTTATAAAAATGGCACAAAATCAGCTTGGTAAATGCCAAAGCAATTACGCAGCAATAACAAAACCCAATAGTTGGAGGACACATGTCGCAATCGGTTTTAGATTTTATTAAAGAAAATGACGTTAAGTTCATTGATTTACGCTTTACTGACACTAAGGGTAAAGAACAACATGTATCTATTCCTCATCACCAAGTTGATGAAGACTTTTTCGAAGACGGTAAAATGTTCGATGGCTCTTCAATCGCTGGTTGGAAAGGCATAAACGAATCAGACATGGTATTAATGCCAGTTCCTGAATCAATCAAACTAGACCCTTTCACAGAAGAAACAACTTTAATCGTTCGTTGTGATGTAGTTGAGCCTTCAACTCTTCAAGGTTATGAGCGCGACCCTCGTTCAGTTGCTAAGCGCGCTGAAGAGTACATGAAGTCTACTGGTATTGCAGATACCGTTTTATTTGGTCCTGAGCCAGAGTTTTTTGTATTTGACGATGTTAAATATAAATCAGATATGTCTGGTTCAATGTACAAAATTGATTCTAAGCAAGCAGCTTGGAACTCAGATAAAGAATATGCAGATGGCAATACAGGTCATCGTCCTGGTGTTAAAGGCGGTTACTTCCCAGTTGCTCCAGTTGATGACTTCCAAGATTGGCGTTCAGCTACGTGTCTAGTTCTAGAAGAAATGGGCCAAGTAGTAGAAGCACATCACCACGAAGTAGCTACAGCGGGTCAAAACGAAATCGCTACTCGCTTTAATACAATGGTATTAAAAGCGGATGAAATTCAAGAAATGAAATATGTTATCCACAACATGGCTCACTTATACGGTAAAACAGCAACGTTTATGCCTAAGCCAGTTGTTGGTGATAACGGTTCTGGTATGCATTGCCACCAGTCACTTGCTAAAGACGGTGTAAACCTTTTTGCAGGCGACAAGTACGGCGGTCTTTCTGAAGATGCTCTTTACTACATTGGCGGCATCATCAAGCATGCTAAAGCAATTAACGCTTTTGCAAATGCATCTACTAACTCGTACAAACGTTTAGTACCAGGTTTTGAAGCACCAGTTATGCTTGCATACTCTGCACGTAACCGCTCTGCATCAATCCGTATCCCAGTGGTTCCATCTGAAAAAGGTCGTCGTATTGAAGTACGCTTCCCGGATCCAACTGCTAACCCATACCTTGCTTTCTCAGCAATGCTTATGGCTGGCCTTGATGGTATTAAAAATAAGATCCACCCTGGCGATGCAATGGATAAAGATTTATACGACTTACCAGCTGAAGAAGCAGCAGAAATTCCAACCGTTGCAGCATCACTTGACGAAGCACTATCTGCACTTAGCGCAGACCGTGAATTCTTAACTCAAGGTGGTGTATTCACTGATGATTTAATTGATGCTTACATTGGTCTTAAATCTAAAGAAGTAGAAAAGCTTAACATGACAACTCACCCAGTTGAGTTTGAAATGTACTACAGCTGTTAATTTATTAGCTGTTAAATAATGTGTGTTCTCAAGCCCGCTTTGCGGGCTTTTTTAATGGTAAATTTAATCAATCTCCACTAAAGTTAAGTTATCGTAAAAAATGCAAGGTTGCAGGGTGAATAACAAGATTTTATTACTAATAATTGCTTTAGGATTAAGTGATTATGGTTATGCTGGTGAAACAAAGATTTACGCTTGGAAAGATAAAAATGGCGTACTTGTGTTTTCAGACACACCACATAAAGGCGCGACGGAGGTAAAGCTCACGAGCCAAGATCTTACTATGCCTGCTACTAATACCGATATTTTAAACACAGAAGACCAACCTAAAAATACAGCATTTAATATTACGATTTCGTCACCAGAGCATAATCAAACTATTCGTGAAAATACGGGAACTGTTTATGTTACCAGCCGCATAACACCACGGTACGAAAGTGGATTTACAATACAACTTTTTATTGATGGTAAAGCAAACGGTCCAGCCGGCGTTGATTCAACATTTGCAATAAGAGATGTAAAGCGCGGTGAGCATACGTTACAAGTAAAACTTTTTAATAAAAACAATCAAATTATTGCCGTAAGCCAACCTTGTGTGTTTTTTATGCACAGAAAAGGCTTAACTCTAGGCAGATAAATTACAGCTTAATATTTAGGCGCCGCAGTCCATTTTACTAAAATAACTTGCCTGCAAACATTAGCGCACTAAAATGGTGCAACTATGATTAACAATGAAAATTTTAGCCCTGAGCTACTTGATGCCATTTGGCAAAATCAAACAACTGCCGTCATGCTACTCGATAAAAACTTCACCGTTGTTTATGCCAATACCAGTACGAGCGAGTTACTAGGCCTTGGTACTAAACGCTTGTTAGAACAACCTTTCGGTAGCCTTTTTAACTACCATTCAATTGATTTAAAACGCATTGAACAGTACTCGCTAATAGATGGTGTAGATTGCCAACAGCACAGAGCAGACGTGGTGTTTAGTGATTCTCGACACGCAAAAGTTGCGGTTAGTTCTAGGCGAATAAAGTTTAAAGACACTTTGTATATTTTATTAGAGTGGCGTCAAACAGATGATGAAATAAAGCACGATCAAGCATCAAATCAAATGCATCAATATCAAGCTGCACGCAATTTGATTCGTGGTCTTGCTCACGAAATAAAAAATCCTTTAGGTGGAATTCGCGGAGCGGCGCAGTTATTGCAGTATGAGGTTGATCAACAAGAAAGAGATCAATGTGCCGAGCTCATAATTGAGCAAGCAGACAGATTATGTGAATTAGTGGATAGGCTCCTTGGACCAAACCAACTACCTCAAAAATCTTATGGCAACATACATCAGACTCTGGAGTCCGTTATTAGGTTAAGCACATTAGATAATTGTTCTAATATTTGCTTAGCAAAAGATTACGACCCAAGCATTCCTGATGTGTACATTGACCAAGGTAAAATACAGCAAGTAGTACTAAATATTGTGCGCAATGCTCAGCAGGCGCTTGTAGATGGCGGTGAAATAAAAATAAAAACCCGTATAAACCATCAACATCGTCGCCCAGGAAAAGCGCCTAAAAAAGCCTTGTTGATCCAAATATCTGATAACGGACCAGGCATAGATCATAGCGTACGCGAAACATTGTTTTACCCGATGACCACTAACAAAGAAGGTGGTTCTGGGTTGGGGCTTTCTATAGCGCAAACACTCATTGATCAGCACGATGGCTACATTGAATGTGATAGCTGGCCTGGACATACTGAATTTAATATCTATCTGCCCTTTGCAGATTAATGTTTGGAGTTTGCATGAAAACAGTTTGGCTTGTAGATGATGATGCCTCAATTCGCTTTGTACTTGAAAAAGCACTAACCCGAGCAGGGTTTAACACGGAAAGCTTTGCTAATGCGCAAGATGTATTAAGTGCATTAAAATTTAGCCAACCAGCTGTTTTGGTGTCTGATGTAAAAATGCCAGGTATGGATGGCATGGCTTTACTTGAGCTTATAGCAGAGCAAAACCCTGGGTTACCGGTAATTATAATGACCGCACACTCAGATTTAGACTCAGCCGTTAATGCGTTTCAAAAAGGGGCTTTTGAGTACCTTGCTAAGCCGTTTGATTTAAACGAAGCGGTTGCTCTTGTTGAAAGCGCATTTAGAGCAAACTCCACTAAAAAAACTAAACGCAAACAAGCTCCTCCTAAAAGTGCGCACATAATTGGTGAAGCACCCGCAATGCAAGAAGTGTTCAGAGCGATAGGTAAACTATCGGCTTCTAGCATGAGCGTGCTTATTAATGGCGAATCGGGTACCGGTAAAGAGCTTGTTGCAAGTGCTCTGCATAACCATAGCCCACGTAAAGAAAATCAGTTTATTGCACTTAATATGGCAGCAATTCCTAAAGAACTTGTTGAGTCGGAGCTCTTTGGTCACGAAAAAGGTGCATTTACAGGTGCAGATAGTGTTCGTAAAGGTCGCTTTGAACAAGCCAATGGCGGAACATTATTTTTAGATGAAATTGGTGATATGCCACTCGATGTACAAACTCGCTTACTACGCGTACTTGCCGATGGTGAGTTTTATCGCGTTGGTGGGCATCAAAGTATAAAAGTAGATGTGCGTATTATTGCAGCTACACACCAAAATCTTGAAGACTTAGTAAAACAAGGGAAGTTTAGGGACGATTTGTTTCATCGCCTAAACGTAGTGCGTCTTCGCTTGCCAGCCCTTCGTGAACGTACCGAAGATATTGAACGCTTATCACAGCACTTTTTACACAAAAGCGCCAAAGACCTACAAGTAGAAAGCAAAGTACTTAGCCCTAAAGCCACCGAACAATTACGTTTATTTAATTGGCCTGGCAATGTACGCCAGCTCGAAAACACTTGCCGCTGGCTTACTGTGATGGCTCCTGGGGAACTTGTTACCGAACAAGACTTACCGCCAGAGATTCTTGATGCTGCACCAAGCCAAGAAGAAGGTGACTGGTTAGATGCATTTCAGCAATGGCTTAATCAAGAGCTTAAGCACGGAAAAGAAAATATCTGGCCTGATATTCAAGCACAATTAGAAACACGCTTAATTAAAACAGCATTAGCTAATTGCTCTGGCCACAAACAAGATGCTGCAATAAAAATTGGTTGGGGACGCAACACGTTGACCCGAAAATTAAAAGAGCGCAATATTAGTTAATTAAACGCTTTTAACAAATTTGGTTATTGATGAAGCTAATAGAACATATTCCTTTATTTAAACAAATGGAAATTATAAACAGGCTGCACTTTTTTAAAGAATTTACGCTTAACGAGCGCCAAGTATTATTGGAGTCGTTCGGCCTGTTGTATTTAGTAAGCCAGCACCAGTTTTTATTTAAGCAATACGATAACGACAAGCGCTTGTACATTGTACTTAGCGGCGCGTTATTAGTATTTAAGCATAACCATTTACTGGAGCTTGGTACTATAGAGCCTGGTGAATTTATAGGTGAAGGCGCCTTTATAAATAATCGAGAGCGCAGTACTAGCGCACGCGCCAAGACCGACACCATAGTACTCGCTATTACCCCTGAAGCCCTCACTCGTTTACCTAATGTGATCCGCGAAAAAATTAAAGACCGAATTATAGAGGGAATGAGTCTGCGTATTGCAAAACTTAGTGAACATATAGAAACTAACGGTTAACTCTATCACTCAGTCCATATAAACAATTTGTAGTGAGCAATTAAGCCAATCTGGTTTGTCTACATGCGCATTATAGGTAAAAGTATCTGACGGTTTTTGACCAAAGGGTGTGCTTATATTAGGTGTGATATGCGTATACGATTGCGACGTATTTTGATAATAAATAACTAAATACTGTTTAAAAAGCTCCCAATTCAAAAACGTTTTTACACCACTTGGTAATGTAAATTGAGCCTTTTTTTCGTTAAATGAAACACGCATATTATTATATTTATCGTTTGAGCAGCCCGTTGTAAGCATAATATTTGGCATGCTCAGAAGAGTGCTTTTAGAAGTCGACCGTAAATAAAAACCTATATTCCCATTAGTGTAATGATGATTATCTGCCGAGCTGTAAACAATGTCAGGTTTAAACCCCATACTCTGTATTATTAGCGTTAACTGTTCTAACTGTCCGTTATCAACGTTTTTATAAGGCACAATTAACGTCGCATCTTGATACGCTTTTGGTATTGCAATGCTTTGATATTGATAAGGTAAGGTTTGAGCAGCTAGTTTAGTTTCTAGCTGCTGCTTTTGGTTTGCACTCAATGCTTGCGTATAAACATACACAGTGGGCTGCTGACACGCACTTAATAAAATGACTAAGCACGCTAAAAGTATATTTTTCATCATCAACCTCGAATAGATTACACTTGTAGTCTATTCGGTTTTCGATAAATAGCAAATCAGTTAATTTGGTTATCTAACCAAGCATCAACACTTTTACGAGTATATAAAACTTCTTTAAATAAACGATGGCGCTCGAATTCAAGTATCGATTTTCTATTGGTAACACCGCTTATTAACCGACTATGATAATCATTAAATTTTGAAATCACTGAAAAACCACGTTCAGCATCTTCTTTTTGCTCTTTTACCTGAGTACTAAGGTGCGACCTTACATCATCTGCAGTTAACATATCTGAATTATCTAAGCCCATTAGCTCTTTTTTCATTGCTAATCTTACGCCCATTTCCTACTCCACTTAATGAAAACTATTTAATCCGCCAGAGTTTTAGCAATTAGCGAGCCATACGTAAAATTGATTGCAACAAAGCTTAACCTTCAATTGCTTCAGTTTTTTTAAAGACAGATAAAATACATAAAAACTTTCATAACTATTTACGTATTACGTTTAGTTAAAGTTACTTGCTTTGGTGCAAAAGTAGCTGCAAGCCTTTATACTACAGCTTGTGCGTTACCCCACCGAGAGCAAATATGAACGAAGAATATATAGAAATAGAATTAGAAGAAGAGCCAATTGAACTCTGCAAATTACTAAAAGTACTAAACTTAGTTGAAGGTGGCGGCCAAGCTAAAAACCTAATTACTGAAGGCTATGTGGGTGTTAACCATGAAATTTGTACAATAAAGCGGAAAAAATTATACAGTGGCGATGTATTAGAATTTGATGGTGAGTTTTTTCAACTTGCGTTAAATGAAGATGCAGTGCCTGCAGAAAAACCTGCTGTGCAGACTCAAACTGAGGCAAAGCAAGCTGCATCACAACCAGTAAGCCAGCCTGCTAAAAGTAAACGTAAGCGAATTAAAAAGCCAAAGGTAGATGATAAAACAGGTCGTCGTCCTATTTCGTTTGGCTAAGTATTTAAAGTCCTCTTTTTATATAAAAAGGTCAACTTGTTAAGTTGGCCTTTTTACTCTTTAATAACCTAGTTAATAACAATAAAAACAAGGTTACAAAATGTCTGCCACACCACCTAAAAATTGGTTTAAACCTACGGTATGGGCCGCTCTAATGTGGAACTTACTTGGCGTTATTGCATTTATTATACAAATGATGATGACACCAGAAATGATAAGTAAACTACCTTTAGATCAACAAGCTGCATACTCTAATATTCCTATTTGGTCTACAATCGCATTTGCTATTGCTGTATTAGGAGGTACTTTGGGTTGTCTTTTTTTACTTGCTAAAAACTCGTTAGCAGCTCCCACTTTTACGCTATCGCTCGGCGCTATTTTAATTCAACAATATTATAATTTTGTGGTCATAAACAGTATTGAGCTACTTGGCGCAAGTGCGGTATTTATGCCTATATTTGTAATTATAATTGCTGTAGCTCTGCTTTATTTAAGTATTAAGGCTAAGCAACAAGGTTGGTTACAATAATTAATATGGGTCGAAATAGCTTTTGGCCCTTTTATCCTCTTTTAAATTCCCCTTGAAATTAAAGTTTTTAGCATCATCTCTACTATATTAACTGTATAAAATTCGTTCTCTAAACGCGATTTTTTACACTGGTATGTACTTTGCAACTCGAACATTACAGAGGTCACTCTTCAAAGCATTTTTCTAATTCATAAAGGGGCAAATAATGAATAATAGTTTCGATACCCAGCATCAGCTTACAATTAATGGTGAGCAATATCACATTCATTCTCTAAAAGGACTTGGCGACAAAGCGAAACGATTGCCATTTTCTTTAAAAGTATTACTTGAAAACCTTCTTCGTAACGAAGATGGCGCAAATATTAAAGAACAAGACATTCAAGCGCTCCTTGACTGGGATTCTCAAGCAAAACCTGCATCTGAAGTAGCCTTTACCCCTGCCCGCGTTGTTATGCAAGATTTTACTGGCGTACCTGCTATTGTTGATTTAGCCGCAATGCGTGACGCAATGGAAAAACTAGGTGGCGATCCTGCAAAAATAAATCCGTTATCTCCTGCTGAGCTTGTTATTGATCACTCGGTACAAGTAGATGGTTATGGTAACGATGGTGCTTTTGATTTAAATGCAAAACTAGAATACGACCGAAATAAAGAACGTTACGAATTTTTACGCTGGGGACAAACCGCTTTTGATAATTTAAAAGTAGTGCCACCAGCAACCGGTATTGTTCACCAAGTAAATTTAGAATACTTAGCGCGTGTTGTTTTTAATGAAGACCGCGATGGCAAAAAGTTCGCTTACCCAGATACACTCGTAGGTACCGACTCTCACACAACCATGATAAATGGCTTAGGTGTACTTGGTTGGGGTGTAGGCGGCATTGAAGCCGAAGCGGCTATGCTTGGTCAACCAATCAGTTTACTCATTCCACAAGTAGTGGGTATGAAGCTAAGCGGCCGCTTACCTGAGGGCACGACCGCAACCGATTTAGTATTAACAGTAACCGAGATACTACGTAACCATGGCGTAGTGGGTAAATTTGTAGAGTTTTATGGTGACGGCCTTGCCGATCTACCACTTGCAGACAGAGCAACCATAGCGAATATGGCACCAGAATACGGCGCTACGTGTGGTATTTTCCCGATTGATGATGAAACAATCAGCTATTTACGTTTAACAAATCGCGATGAAAGTCATCTTAAGTTAATTGAAGATTACGCCAAACATCAAGGTTTATGGCGTAATGATGGTGACGAAGCCAACTATACCGATACACTCGAGCTTAAATTAGGTGATGTTGTACCAAGCCTTGCGGGTCCTAAGCGACCACAAGATAGAATCTCCCTAAACAAGGCTGGTGAAGTGATTAGCCAGCATTTAAAAAACTTTCAAGATGAACGTATGGCTCGTCGTGATAATAGCGATGAAGAACAAGCTCGTATCGAAGGCGAAGGCCCAACAACAAACCCAGATGAACCTGTAAATGAAGCACAATTTATGGGCGCCGCTAAAGTTAAATTTAAAGGACAAGAGTTTGAGCTAAACGATGGTGCTTGCGTTATTGCCGCGATTACCAGTTGTACTAACACCTCTAATCCGAGTGTAATTTTAGCCGCAGGCTTGGTTGCTAAAAAAGCAAAGCAGTTAGGTATTAATGTAAAACCTTGGGTTAAAACATCACTTGCTCCAGGTTCTAAAGTTGTTACCGACTACCTAGAAAAAGCCGGCTTAATGGACGACTTAGAAAGCTTAGGCTTTAACTTAGTTGGCTATGGTTGTACTACCTGTATTGGTAACTCAGGCCCACTAGCGACTGAAATATCAGATGCGATTCAAAAGCATAAATTAGTAGTTAGCTCTATTTTATCGGGTAACCGTAACTTTGAAGGTCGTATTCACCAAGATGTTAAAATGAACTTTTTAGCCTCACCTCCACTTGTTGTAGCCTATGCCATTGCAGGCAGAACCGACATTGACGTATACAACGAACCACTTGCGCAAGATGCTAACGGTAACGACATTTACCTTAAAAACATTTGGCCAAGCGTTAAAGAAGTGAGCGACCTAGTTAAAGAAACAGTTACTAAAGAGATGTTTGAAAAAAGCTACGCTAACGTTTACGAAGGCGATAGCCGCTGGCAGCAAATTCAAATACCCGATGGTAAACTTTATGATTGGGATGACGCATCTACCTACATTAAAAAAGCACCCTTTTTTGATGGTATGAAAGTTGAACCGCCGGGCATTCCAACTATTGAGGGTGCACGTTGTTTAGCTAAGCTTGGGGATTCAGTAACCACTGATCATATTTCTCCAGCGGGTGCTATTAAAGCGGATGCGCCAGCGGGTTTGTATTTGCAAGAAAATGGCGTAGATAAAGCGCAGTTTAACTCCTACGGCTCACGCCGTGGTAATCACGAAGTAATGATGCGCGGCACATTTGCTAATGTGCGTCTTAAAAACTTACTAGCACCTGGAACTGAAGGCGGGGTAACACGTACTCAGCCTGGCGATACGCTAGAGAGTATTTATGATGCTGCAATGGAGTATCAAAAAAATAATACGCCTCTTATTATTTTAGCGGGCAAAGAATACGGCACGGGGTCGTCTCGTGACTGGGCTGCTAAAGGCTCACTTTTATTAGGTGTTAAAGCCGTTGTAGCACAAAGCTACGAACGTATTCATCGCTCTAATTTAATTGGTATGGGTGTACTACCTCTGCAATTTAAAGAAGGTGAAAGCTATGAGTCACATGGGTTAACCGGTCAAGAGCAATTTGATATTGATGGCTTGTATGATAAAACCGATGAAGTAACCGTTATTGCAACCAATGCAGAAGGTAAAAAAGTTAGCCTGAGTGCCGATGTACGTATTGATACCCCTAAAGAGTGGGATTACTACAAACATGGCGGTATTTTACAATATGTACTGCGTAATATGCTCGACTAACAAACGCTGTAGTTAATACATTTAAAAGCCCAGTTTAGTAATAAGCTGGGCTTTTTTATTTGTGCTGTTTGTTGTCTTAAATCAATGCCAAGTATTTAAAGCCTGTCTACAATAAGGTTACTCTTAGCGAGGTGACTATGTCGCAAATAATGATAATTAGGCTGCTTAAAACATCAATAGTGCTTGGGTTGTGCCTTATTGTGACTGGTCACACTTTAATTGTGTCGAGTTACTTCACTGTAGATCATGGTATTAAAGGAATAATTATAGCGGCAGCATGTATTGCTATAGGCGTGTTGTTGTCACTTCCTACTAAAATATATTTAACAGTCTTATTAATGGAAGCCGAAAAACGTTATTTAAAAAACCATAAAAGCACTCACTCTAAATAGTTAAAGCGCACTTAAATTGTTTATTTCTTTATTACGCTTCTCTAGTTTTTCTTTTACGTTTTCGGCGTCTTTAAATAGCTTTTTAACCGTGTCTGGATTAAAAATACTTACTGTTTCTGATGCGTCTTCATCGTTTGATTTTTTTGATTTGCTGTTTAAAATTGAGGTGTCTGCTGCGGCAATAACGGTAATATCTTTAGGATCTAGTTTTAATTCAATACTATTCCCGTTCGGGTTTGGCGTATCGGAATAATTCCACTCACCGTTTTTACCCTGCCACTTATAAATTTTACCACTAGGTACCATTGATGGAATGGGTTCGTCTGAAATACTGCTCGCTATTTTATCACCTGCCTGCTTTACACCTTGCATTGCTTGATCAAATATACTGCTGGATAGTGCGGTTATTTTTTCTTTAATTTGGTGTGAGTCATTACTAATTGATGCAGTGGAAAGCCATGTTTTACCGTCTGGTTTTTTTAGATAAAACAAAGAAATGACAGCAATAACCATGACTGATATTGCTAAATAGGTAAAGTATTTCATAGCGTTCCTGCTTTAGTTAATCCTTTATTCTATTGAGTCTAATAAAAAACCTGTGATCTGGCAATTTTTTTGTAATAAAAACGCAGCCTTAGCTGCGTTTTTGTTTATTTTTTTACTGACAAAAATATTATCAAATACCATCGCCATCAATGTGTAATCCACATTCTCGATTTAAACCAAAAAAGCGGGTTTCTTCTTCGCTCATTCCTGGCTCTAATTTACGCGTTGTATGTACATCACCCATCGACACATAACCTTGCTCCCATAATGGGTGATAAGGTAAGTCGTGCTTTGTAAGGTACTGATATACATCACGGTTAGACCATTCAATAATCGGATACACTTTAACGGTGCCACGGCTAATCTCTACAAATTGCTTATCGGCACGAGTAGATGATTGGTCGCGGCGTAAACCGCTAAACCAAGTACCCGCATCAATATCCTTTAACGCGCGGGTCATTGGCTCTACTTTATTAAGCTGATTATATTGCTTAATACCGCCTTCGCCTTGCTCCCATAATTTACCAAATTTAGCTTCTTGCCATGCTGGGCTAAGTTGCGCTTTATACACTTTTAAATTTAGTGATAAACGTTCGCTCATTTGCTCAATAAAATGATAAGTTTCTGGAAATAAATAACCTGTATCAGTTAATACTACTGGGATATCTGGACGCTGCGATGTCATTAAATGCAGCATTACAGCTGCTTGAATACCAAAGCTAGATGATAAAAAAGCCGTATTTGGCAAATTATCAAGCGCCCAAGTTACACGCTGCTCGGCGCTCATGTTAGCTAGTAAACCATTAGCATCAGCTAACATAGCCGTTTGGCTTTGCTTATCTAGCTGTAAAATGTTTTTAAATTCACTCATGGTAAATTTCAAGCCTCACCAACGCTTCGCGCTGGTATTAAATTATGCGTGAAAATCGGTTACTGATACTTTTACTTCAGCAACAATGCCTTTGCGGATAACAAAGTCACCAAAACATTCACCCTCGTTACGCTCTTTAGCCCATTGACCAATTAGCTTATCGAATGCCTCTAAGTAAACATCTTCGCCTACGTTCTCAAGGTACAATTTAGGAATACGTGTACCTTCTAAATTGCCACCTAAGTACACGTTATACTTACCAGGTCCTTTACCTACTAAACCAGCTTCTGCAAGAAGTGCACGACCACACCCATTAGGGCACCCTACAACGCGCATTATAATGCTGTCGTTTGGTATTCCGTGCTTAGCAAGTAGTGCCTCGGTTTTTTCAATTAAACTTGGTAGGTAACGCTCTGCTTCTGCCATTGCAAGCGGACACGTTGGCAGTGAAACACAAGCCATAGAGTTTTTACGCTGCTGCGAATCTGTGTCGTCAATTAAGCCATGGCTACGTGCAATCTCTTCAATCACAGCTTTTTGATCTGCAGGTACGCCAGCAATAATTAAGTTTTGGTTTGCCGTCATACGCATATCACCTTGGTGAACCTCTGCAATTTTACGACAACCTGTTTTAAGCGGTTTACCTGGGTAGTCTAAAATACGACCACTTTGAATGAACAACGTTAAATGGTGCTTACCATCAATGCCTTCAACCCAACCAATACGATCACCTCGGTGAGTAAACTCAAACGGGCGACTTGGTGCAAACGTAACACCTGAGCGCGCTTCTACTTCGGCTTTAAATACATCAACACCTACACGGTCTAATGTATATTTAGTTTTTGCATTTTTACGATTTGAACGATTACCCCAATCACGCTGTACAGATACAACATGCTCTGCAATTTTTAAGGTATCGTCTAATGTGATAAAGCCAAAGTCATCTGCTTTACGCGGATACGTTGCAGTATCGCCATGCGTCATAGCTAAGCCACCACCCACTAACACGTTAAAACCAACTAGCTTGCCGTTTTCAGCAATAGCTACAAAGTTTAAATCGTTAGCGTGTATATCAACTTCGTTATTAGGCGGAATTGTTACCGTTGTTTTAAACTTACGCGGTAAATAGTTAGAACCTAAAATTGGCTCTTCAGTGGTTTCTGCTTTTTCGCCATTTAACCAAATTTCAGCATACGCTTTAGTTTTTGGTAATAAGTGTTCAGAAATTTTTGCAGCCCAATCATAAGCTTCTTGATGTAACTCAGATTCAACAGGGTTCGTTGTACAAAGTACATTACGGTTAACGTCACCTGCTGTAGCAATAGAGTCTATGCCTACGCTATCAAGCATTTGGTGCATGCCTTTAATATTTGGCTTTAACACTCCATGAAACTGAAATGTTTGACGCGTAGTTAAACGAATACTGCCATAGCTTGTTTTGTCATCCGCAAACTTGTCGATTGCTAACCACTGCTCTGGCTTAATAATACCGCCAGGCATACGTGCGCGTAACATTACATTATGTAGCGGCTCTAGCTTTTGCTTAGCGCGTTCACCGCGTATATCGCGGTCATCTTGTTGATACATGCCATGAAAACGAATTAGCTGAAAGTTATCGGCAGTGAAACCACCGGTAATTTCGTCTTTTAAATCTTTTTCTATGGTGCCACGTAAAAAGTTACTTTCTCTTTTCAAACGTTCGTTATCAGAAAGTTTTACGTTTTTATCTTGTTCGCTCATTTTAAATCCTAAATTTGTTACAGTGACGGCTGTTAGCTGTTAAATAAAATAAGAAACGTGATTAATACACGTCTTTCTGATAGCGATTTGCGCTACGTAAATCTTTTAAATATTGCTCTGCGTCTTCATTGCTCTTGCCTGTGTTTTCTTTGATGATATCAACCAAGGCATTGTGTACATCTTTTGCCATACGATTTGCATCACCACAAATATAAAGGTGAGCGCCAGCTTCTAGCCACTCAAACACATCTTTACTGTTACTGCGTAACTTGTCTTGTACGTATACTTTTTGGGCTTGGTCGCGGCTAAATGCAACATCTACTTTATTGAGCAAACCTGACTTTAAATAACCCTGTATTTCTACCTGGTATAAAAAGTCTTGGGTGAAATGTGGGTTACCAAAAAACAACCAGTTTTTGCCTTGTGCTTCACGCGAATCACGCTCTTGTAAAAATGCACGGAACGGCGCAATCCCCGTTCCCGGACCAATCATGATCACTGGCGTATCATCGTTAGTTGGCAGGCGGAAGTTGTCATTGTGTTCGCTAAATACTTTAACTTTACAACCCTCTTCTGCACGGCGAGTTAAGTAACCAGTACAGCCACCTAAATGCTCACTATCAAATGCATCAAATTCAACTAAGCCTAGAGTTAAATGTACTTCGTCTTCAACCTCGCTTTGGCTAGATGCAATAGAGTACAAACGAGCTTGTAGCTTACGTAGGCAATCTACTAATGTTTGTGCATCAAGCTTTGCTGGGTTTTGACGAATGACATCAAATATTTGACGAGGTTCGATATACGCACGCATTGCGGTTTTATCTTCCACAAGCTTTAATAATTCAGGCGTGCCCGTTGCTACTGCGTATTTTTCTACAAAGCCTGGGTATGATTGAGTAAGCTCTAGTTTTTCAATCAATGCATCACGCACGTTTAGCTCATCATTACCTACTATTACAACGCTAGCCGCATCAATTTGAGTGAGTGCAAGTACTTCATCAACTAGTACATCATCATTTAAAAAGTACACACCTAACGAGTCGCCAGGAGTATAAGTAATGTCTGAACCTTCGAGTGAAATTTCAACATGGCGTACATCTTTAGTAGAGTCGCGACCCGTGATTTTTTGTACTGTTAATAACTCGGCTTCAAATGGGTTTTGTTTTGTATATTGGCTTGAAGCGGTAGTTGGTGTACCAAAAGGCATAGCTAAAGTTTGACCGCCAGCTGCATCTTGTTGCGCTTTTAAATCAGGTTCAAATGCATCAAGTGCACCTGCTATCCACGTTGCCGCTTCATCTTCGTAATCTACATCTAAATCGGCACGTTGATATATAGACTCTGCGCCTAACTTATTTAAGCGCTCTTCAAAGTCTTTTGCCGTTTGACAGAAGAACTCATAGCTCGAATCACCCAAACCGATAACAGCTATTTTTACGCCATCTAATTTAGGTGCTTTTTTAGTCGCTAAAAATTCGTGCAGTGTTTCACCGTCTTCAGGTGGCTCGCCTTCACCGTATGTAGATACAACAATAGTTAAAAACTTTTCTTTTTTCAGGGCTGTTGGTTTGTAATCAGACATGCTAACTAATTTTACAGCTAAGCCACGCGACTCAGCTTGCTCTTTCATCTTAGCTGCTACACCTTTTGCATTACCTGTTTGCGAACCATATAAAATGGTTAGCGGTGCGGCATCGCTTGCTGCTGGTGCACCTGTTGTAACGCCACCTAATGCAGCTGAATTAGCATTTGCAGCTAAGTAACCACTTACCCACGCTTGCTGAATTGGATTTAGTTCAGCCACTAAGCCTTGCAGCTTTTGTACTTGATCTTGCGATAGCGGGCTTGCCGCAGCATTTAGTTGACCTAACAACATGAATCGATTCCCCATAACCCTGAAAATTAGACACAATGCATTTTTAGCATTGTTAAAAATGAGCTTTACCCCTTCCAGAGATTCTCTGTTGAGGTTTTCTAAGTATGCAGGATAACGGGCTAAGCCAGTATAAAAAAAGAATAGAATCTGCTTTGTTATTCCATTTAGTTATTAATTTATAAAAATACCTTCAAAAACAGTTTAAAGGAAGATTATTGCATAATATCAAAATCATAATTAACAATTTTGTAACCTAGCTAATGTAATGTATATTATTTATTCAACATAAAAATAGGAACAAACATGTCACACGGTGCATATAAAAACAAACTGCTTAGTACTTTATTGTTGCTAGGATCTTTACCAGCAATGGCAAATGTTATTAATGGCGATTTTGAACAATGGTCTGGTAATACACCAGTGTCGTGGGACATTATTGATAATGGCATTACACTGTCCTCTTCTACCTTAATAGTTAAAAGTGGCAATAGCTCTGCAGCGGTTAACGTAACAACAGGCTCACAAAGTAATACTGATTTATTACAACAGATAAATGTAGAAGCAGGTAAAACCTATAATTTTTCAGCTGATGTTTATCATACTGAAGGGAAAATTAAAGCACGTTTATATGTAGATGGTTACCAAGGCTATTCGAACGAAGCTCAAACAAATCAATGGCAAACAATCAGCTACAGCTATGTGCCAAGCAGTAGTAAAACAATTAATGTGGGCTTGCGCTTTTACGATATAAGCGGATTTGATGGCAATGAAACTGTATACGTTGATAATTTTTTACCAAACACAGATGGCGGCTCATCAACAAGCTGTGCCGACAATAGCCTTACCTTAACGCTTAATACCGATAATTACGGTAGCGAAACTAGCTGGTCTATTAATAATAGCCAAAGCAGCACAATTGCCAATGGCGGTAATTATGCATCAAACACTCAGTATGATGAACAAATATGCTTAGCTGATGGTTCATATACTCTTGTTATTAGTGACAGCTATGGCGATGGTATGTGTTGCTCAACAGGTAATGGTAGCTACGCATTAACACAAGACCAAACAACGCTTATTAACGGTGGCAGCTTTACTAATACAGATAGTACTGCGTTTGAGCTTGGCAATTCGAATGGAGATCCTGATGATGGTTCTGGCGGCGGAACAAACCCTACACCGACTGGCTACTATGTAACAACACAGGGCTTAACTGGGTACACTTTAAAAACTGAACTTTATAATATAATTAAAGATCATAATTCGCAGGGCTATTCAGCTATTTGGAATTTTTACGATTCATCAGCACGTGATAAATACTTTGAAAACGATAATAGTATTTTAGATATGTATAGCGAAAAACCAAATGGATCAGACAGCTATAATTATACTGCGGTGAGCGACCAATGTGGTACTTATAACAGTGAAGCCGATTGTTATAACCGTGAGCATTCATTTCCTAAAAGCTGGTTTGGTGGCACTATAGAGCCAATGAATTCAGATGTTCATCATATTTACGCAACTGATGGTTATGTAAACTCAAAACGTAGTAACTTTCCATTCGGAGAAGTATCAAGTGCATCATTTACATCTACTAACGGTAGTAAATTAGGCTCAGCTGCAAGTTCATTGAATTACTCAGGTACTGTATTTGAACCAATTGATGAATTTAAAGGTGACTTTGCACGTGCTTATTTTTACATGGCAACACGCTACGAAAATGTAATTGGTAATTGGCAAAATATAACAACCTCAAGCAACGCAGTACTTAACGGTTCAAGTAACCAAGTATTTGAAAGTTGGGTTGTAGCTATGCTACTTAACTGGCACAACAGTGATCCAGTTAGCCAAATGGAATTAGACCGAAACCAAGCAGCATTTGAATTTCAAGGTAATCGTAACCCATATATCGACCACCCTGAATTTGTAGAGATGATTTGGTAATAACAAGTATCAAAAAAAGCCTCAGCCTATGCTGGGGCTACTTGAAGCTCGCTTGACCAAGCGCAATAGACTCATAACGCTTCCCTGTTAATTTAATTACCCACACACTATCTGTAAATGTACGACTAAAATACACCGTTTGACCATCTGGAATATGAGGCATAAACGATGAAATTGATTCCCATTGTCCATCTACTTTTTCTTTTAGTTTCATACTGGCATTAAAGTAACTCCCATCCTCATTTGATTTAACTTCAAGCGCAGTTAGCTGTGTCTCATCACCTATTTCTATTAATGCATTTTTATTTAAACTGGCTAGTAACTGTGGCTGATGAGTGGGTTGTAGCTTTTTTAACGTTTCATCTATTTGACTATCAATGGTGATCTTATTTTGTAATTTATAAATAGTCGCTTTAATTGCCAGTACAGGCTCTGCAAAGCTCGTGTGAGGTAAAAGCACCAGGCTAATAAACACGACAGTGTGATAAAAATACTTTTTCATTGAAATACTCCTTTATTAATTAGTATGCCTAGCATAACTAAAAAACACCTAATTAATATATAACTCATTAATATTCATGATATTCTTTAGATTCATAGGCATGAATATAACGTTATAGACTATTTAAAAACGTTATTTTTAGCGATAATAAAGCGGTGAGTAAATAATTAGAGTATGGAAACATGTTGTCTTTAGGAATGGAATTAAAGCGCCTCAGAGCAAACAAAAAATGGACTCAAGCGTTTGCAGCTCGTGAGATAGGTATTCAGCAATCATACCTGTCAAAACTCGAAAATGGGCAGTTCATTCCCTCCCTCGGTGTACTTGAAAAATTAAGCATATGTTATGAAGTTTCTTTTGAGCAATTTATCCCAATTAAAACAGAGCAAAATACGCCTAATAATAAGCTTAAGTGGTTGATTGCTTTTCTTCTTACTCTAGGTATTTTCATGTGGTTATGCGCTAGTTTTAATATTTTTTACTCTGAAACATATTTTACTTATCAAGCAAAACATGGAGAGTTTTGGGCTATAAATGTTATAGAAACCTATAAAGGCGAAAAATATATAGAGGGCGATGTGGTATACGAAATCATTGGTCAACGTGATATTAGCCGATTAGAAAACCGTATTTTACTGGTATTCTCTGCTGTATTTATTTTTGGCGCGCTATTAATAAGTATGCTCATAAATAAACCTTGGCTAAATAAAGAAAAATAAGCATAAGTCTATACTCTAAACCTACTGAGCTATTTCTTCTTATAATTAACGTTTATAAATACCTAGTACTCGCTGCTTTTTAAAACTGCTTTATACCTATTTACTTAAGTATGAGAGCTATTTAGCAACAATAAAACTGCGCTCTGACTAAGCAAATTTTGTATTTAGTTTTTTCAATGAATATTAAAAACGATATTGAAGAATAATTTGATACGCTAAATTGTAAAAATATTTTAGCGTGTTGGTATTAGTAATATCCAATCTAAACCGCAGTACTAAATCTTAGTGCTTAACGTTAACTCAAATGCTTTAGCTCAAATAAACTTTTCTATCAAACTATCATTCTAGAAAAACAAAAAGCCCCAGCTAATGCCGGGGCTTTTTTACAAAACTAACTTAATTAAAAAATTAAGCTTGTTTTGGACTAGAAATAACGTCTACTAATGTCCAAGATTTATTCTTAGAAATTGGTGCGCATTCACGGATAGTAACAACGTCACCCGCTTTTGCTGTGTTATTTTCGTCATGTACGTGTAACTTAGTAGTACGTCGGATGAATTTCCCATAAATTGGGTGCTTCACATAACGTTCGATACCAATAGTGAAAGACTTTTGCATCTTGTCGCTAATTACACGGCCTTGAAGAGTACGAATTTTATCGCTCATTATTGACCTGCCTTCTGGTTAATAACTGTTTTTACACGCGCGATATCGCGGCGTACTGTTCTTAGCGTGTGTGTCTGAGCTAACTGACCAGTACTAGCTTGCATGCGCATATTAAATTGCTCACGAAGTAGTCCTAGAAGTTCAGCATTAAGCTCTTCTACGCTTTTATCTTTTAGTTCGCTTGCTTTCATCACATTACCGTCCGAGTTACGAAAGTTGTTTTGAATGGCAGTTTACGAGCTGCAAGGTCAAACGCTTCACGAGCAAGCTCTTCTGAAACACCTTCCATTTCGTAAAGTACTTTACCAGGCTGAATTTCAGCAACCCAATATTCAACAGAACCTTTACCTTTACCCATACGAACTTCAAGAGGTTTTTCTGTAATCGGTTTGTCAGGGAAGACACGAATCCAGATTTTACCTTGACGTTTCACGTGACGCGTCATAGCACGACGAGCTGCTTCGATTTGACGAGCAGTCATGCGGCCACGGCCAGTAGCTTTCAATCCGAAAGTACCGAAGCTTACTTTGTTACCGTTTTGCGCTAAACCGCGGTTGCGGCCTTTGTGCATTTTACGGAATTTTGTACGTTTTGGCTGTAACATTACTCGCTACCTCTACTTAGCACTTTTCTTGGCTTTCTTTGGTGCGCGTTTAGCTGGCTTCTCTTGCTCTTGTACTAGTGGTAAACCACCAATAACTTCGCCTTTGAAGATCCAAACTTTAACACCAATGATACCATAAGTGGTTAAGGCTTCAGAAGTTGCGTAATCGATATCAGCACGAAGAGTATGTAGAGGTACACGACCTTCACGATACCATTCTGAACGTGCGATTTCTGCGCCGCCAAGACGACCGCTAACTTCAACTTTAATCCCTTTAGAACCGATGCGCATTGCATTTTGTACCGAACGCTTCATAGCGCGACGGAACATAACACGACGTTCTAGTTGAGAGGCAATGCCGTCTGCTACTAGTTGTGCATCTAGTTCTGGTTTACGTACTTCAGAGATATTAATCTGAGCAGGTACACCAGCGATTTTAGTTACCGCTTGACGTAATTTTTCTACGTCTTCGCCTTTTTTACCGATAACAACACCCGGACGAGCCGTATGAATTGTTACACGGATTGATTTTGCTGGACGCTCAATAACGATTTTAGACACAGAAGCCGTTTTCAATTCCTTTGTAAGGAATGTACGTACTTTGTGATCGCCAAAAAGCTGTGCAGAGAAATCTTTTGAACTCGCGTACCAGGTAGAAACCCAAGGTTTAGATATACCTAGGCGAATACCAGTAGGATGAACTTTTTGTCCCATTACTTATACTCCTAGCTATCTGAAACCATAACAGTGATATGGCTTGTACGCTTAAGGATGCGGTCTGCGCGTCCTTTAGCACGAGGCATAATACGTTTCATTGTTGGACCATCGTCCACAAAAATCGTTGTTATGCGTAGCTCATCAATGTCAGCACCTTCGTTATGCTCTGCGTTAGCAATAGCAGACTCAAGTACTTTCTTAACTAATACAGCCGCTTTTTTCGGGCTGTACGCCAGGATTTCTAGTGCGCGATCTACAGGTAACCCGCGGATCTGATCTGCAACTAGACGTGCTTTTTGCGCCGAACCAGAGGCGAATTTATGTTTAGCTAATGCTTGCATTTATCTTCCCCTCTTATCGTTTCTTCGCTTTCTTATCCGCAGCATGGCCACGGTAAGTGCGAGTTGGTGCAAATTCACCTAGTTTGTGACCGATCATTTCGTCAGAAACGAAAACTGGTACGTGCTGGCGACCATTATGGACAGCAATGGTCAATCCGATCATGTTAGGTATGATCATTGAACGACGGCTCCAAGTTTTAATTGGCTTTTTCTCACCGCTTTCCAAAGCTTTCTCTACCTTCTTCAGCAAGTGTAGGTCTATAAAAGGACCCTTCTTGAGAGAGCGTGGCATGGCTATTCCTCAATATTACTTAGTACGACGACGTACTATAAATTTATCCGTACGCTTGTTCTTACGCGTCTTCGCACCTTTAGTCGGTTTACCCCATGGAGACACAGGATGACGACCACCAGATGTACGACCTTCACCACCACCGTGTGGGTGATCTACCGGGTTCATGGCAACACCACGAACTGTCGGACGAATACCACGCCAGCGATTTGCACCTGCTTTACCAAGTGAACGAAGCATATGCTCAGCATTGCCTACTTCACCTAGAGTCGCACGACAATCAGATTCAACTTTACGAACTTCGCCTGAACGAAGACGTAATGTTACATATTGACCATCACGAGCAAGGATTTGAACGTATGCACCAGCAGAACGTGCGATTTGAGCACCTTTACCTGGTTTTAATTCTACGTTGTGAACAGTCGAACCTACAGGCATATTACGCATTGGTAATGCATTACCAGGTTTGATTGGTGCATCAACACCAGACTGGATTGCATCGCCAGCTTTTAAGCCTTTAGGTGCGATAATGTAACGACGCTCACCGTCTGCATATAATACAAGAGCGATGTTTGCGCTACGATTTGGATCGTATTCTAAACGTTCAACAGTGGCTGGAATGCCATCTTTAGTACGTTTAAAATCGATTAAACGGTAATGTTGCTTATGACCACCACCGATATGACGAACCGTAATACGACCATTGTTATTACGACCACCTGATTTAGAGTTTTTCTCTAAAAGTGGTGCGTATGGCTTACCCTTATGTAGATCAGAGTTAACCACTTTAACTAGGTGACGACGGCCCGCAGAAGTAGGCTTACACTTTTGAAGTGCCATAATTCTATCCCCTTATTACTCGGCGCCGCCGACAAAGTCTAGTTCACTACCTTCTTTAAGAGTAACGTAAGCTTTTTTCCAGTCGTTACGACGACCGAAACGTGCGCCAGTACGTTTTGTTTTACCCTTAACATTAAGTGTGCGAACACCCGTTACTTCTACTTCAAAAAGCTTCTCAACTGCTACTTTAACTTCAGCTTTAGTTGCGTCATTTGCTACTTTAAAAACAATAGTATTGTTTTCTTCAGCTGCAATTGTGCTTTTTTCAGAGATATGTGGAGCAACGATCACTTTTAAAAGACGTTCTTCGCGGATCATGCTAGCGCCTCCTCAAGTTGCTTAACAGCAGCGGCTGTAATAAGTACCTTGTCGAAAGCAATTAAGCTTACAGGATCGATACCAGCTACATCACGCGTGTCAACCTTATAAAGGTTACGTGCCGATAAGAAAAGATTTTCATCTACTTCTTCAGTCACGATAAGAACATCTTTAAGCTCAAGTTCTTTAAGCTTAGCAACTAGTTCTTTAGTTTTTGGTGCTGCTAGAGCAAAACTTTCAACAACGATTAAACGCTCTTGACGAACTAATTCAGATAAGATGCTTTTAATCGCACCACGGTACATTTTACGGTTTACTTTTTGGCTGTGGTCTTGTGGTTTAGCTGCAAAGCTAACGCCACCTGAACGCCAAATTGGGCTACGGATTGTACCGGCACGTGCACGGCCAGTACCTTTTTGAGCCCATGGTTTTTTACCACCACCGCTTACTTCAGAACGTGTCTTCTGAGCACGAGTACCTTGACGAGCACCTGCTGCGTATGCAACAACTACTTGGTGTACTAATGCTTCGTTAAACTCACGTCCAAAAGTAGCTTCAGAAACTTCAAGACCGCCAGAAGCGTCTTTAATTGCTAATTCCATCACTAAATCTCCAGGACTTATGCTTTAACAGCTGGTTTAACGATAACGTCACCGCCAATAGCTCCAGGTACTGCACCCTTAACTAAAAGCAAATTACGCTCAGCGTCAACGCGAACTAGTTCTAAGTTTTGAGTCGTTACACGCTCAGCACCCATATGACCGGCCATTTTCTTACCTTTAAACACCTTACCAGGTGATTGGTTTTGACCGATTGAACCAGGAGCACGGTGAGATAGAGAGTTACCATGTGTAGCGTCTTGCATGCTGAAATTCCAGCGCTTAACACCACCTTGGAAACCTTTACCTTTAGAAGTACCGGTTACGTCAACCTTGTTGATTTCGTTGAATAATTCAACAGTAAGCTCAGAGCCTACTTCAAAATCGCCTTCACCACCGTTAAGGCGGAATTCCCACAGACCGCGACCCGCTTCAACACCAGCTTTAGCGAAATGACCCGCTTTAGCTTTGTTTACACGACTTGCTTTTTTAGTGCCTGCGGTTACTTGAAGCGCGTTATAACCGTCTGTTGCGTCAGATTTGATCTGAGCAATGCGGTTAGGTGTCGCTTCAATAACTGTCACAGGGATAGATACACCATCTTCAGTGAAGATTCGTGTCATACCCACTTTACGACCGACTAGACCTAATGCCATTTTCCTAAAACCTCTCTAATCTTTCGATTAACCCAGGCTGATTTGAACATCAACACCAGCAGCAAGATCTAAACGCATAAGAGCGTCAACAGTCTTGTCAGTTGGTTCTACGATGTCAATCAGACGTTTATGGGTGCGGATCTCGTACTGATCACGCGCATCTTTATTAACGTGCGGTGAAGTTAGTACAGTAAAACGTTCAAAGCGTGTAGGTAGTGGAATTGGTCCACGTACTTGTGCGCCAGTGCGTTTCGCAGTTTCCACGATTTCTGCCGTTGATTGGTCAATCAAACGGTGGTCAAAAGCTTTTAGGCGAATACGAATGCGTTGATTTGACATTCTTAACCTCAATATAAAGAGCATTTAAAAGAGCATAAAAAAACGTCCGGAACAATCTTAAAACTTAAGATGCCGGCTGCTTAATTATATCTACGTTGAGTTCCAAATCGGAACTCCTGTTTATTAGCTTGAAATCCAAGCTTAATTTATCCTCTCCAATCCCCTAGGGAATTTAGAAAGCCTGCGTATTATAGAGGTATTGGCGATAAATGCAACAGCTATTTGAGAATAATCTGATAAGGCACTGTTTGGTTAGTATTAGCTACCAACTAAAACTTAATAGCTAAGATGAAACCAATACCCTAATTAACTAATAATAAGTTCTTTATGGTGTAGCTAGCGCGTGTTTGGTATTTGTAAGTCGTTATCACCTATTTATAGGGAAAACTACACTGTATAAGGCCTAGTTCTAACTAAAAAATAAACATACTGCTGCAAATTCAACCTCAAAAGGTAAACACGTCCTAGGCAAACTAAAGGATTTTTTAGATATATGGTATCCTATTATGCTAATTTTGCTTTTAATACCCTCTATATGGTGAGTCGATGCGTATTTTTAATTATTGTTTAAATGTTATTTCTGCAGGAGTAAGTCGCTTACTAGTAAAAAGTAAGGTCCTTCCAGAAAACCCGATTGAACAGTATAAGCTAAATCCAGAATACCCTACTTTTTATATCGTACGCTTAAATTCTCGCTTTGATTTAGCCGCACTCAATAACGTGTGTAAAAAGCATGGATTACCAAGCCCAACCGATCAGCAAATTTTAGGTTATCAACAACTTGAGCGTTTTATTGGTATAAAAAACCCACCGCCACTATTTGGTGATGAAGCGAAACCAACTACGGCATTGGCTCAGGGTAAGCAAATTATTGAGTATTTAGTTAAAAGTGGTCAGCAAAACGTACAAGTAGTGCCAGTTACTATTTTGTGGGGTCGTAATCCAGGTAAAGAAAAGCCGGGTATACACACTTTAATTACACATTCACTAACACCAAGCTGGTTTAGAAAAATTTTCGTCGTCTTGTTTTCAGGTCGTGATAACTTTATTCGCTTTAGCCAACCACTGGACTTATCACTTTTGGTGAATGAAAAGGTAGATGTTAGCGAACTACCTCATAAGTTACTGCGTGTGGCATTAGTTCACTTTAAACGCCAAAAGCTTGCTGCGACTGGTCCTAAAATGCCATCACGCGAGCAGTTATTTAACTCTTTATTGGCCTCACCTACAATAAAAAAAGCAATTCAAGATGAAGTTCAATCTAAAAATATTACTCAAGAACAAGCACGACAAAATGCGCTTAAACTACTTAACGAAATAGCTGCTAATTACTCTGAGGCAATGATACGAGTAGCCGAAAGATTTTTAACTTGGTTGTGGAATAAGCTCTATAACGGTATTGATATTAAGCACGCAGAACAAATTCATGAATTAACTGATAAAGGTCATGAAATTATTTATATGCCTTGTCATCGCAGCCATATGGATTACTTACTGCTTACCTACTCTATTTACCACTTAGGTTTAGTACCGCCACATATAGCTGCGGGTATAAATCTTAACTTTTTCCCCGCCGGCGGCATATTTAGACGCTCAGGTGCGTTTTTTATTCGTCGTTCGTTTGCTGGTAATAAACTTTACTCAGCCATATTCAAGGAATACTTAAGCCAGTTATTTATTAAAGGTTATTCTGTTAAGTTTTATACAGAAGGTGGTCGAAGCCGAACTGGTCGCTTGCTTCCACCTAAAACGGGTATGCTATCAATGACCTTACAAGCAATGCTACGCGGAATAGACCGTCCAATATCGATTGTTCCTGTGTACATTGGCTACGAACACGTAATGGAAATTAACACCTATCTTAAAGAGCTGGATGGAAAAGATAAAAAAGGCGAATCTATATTTGGTATTTTTAAGGCAATTAAAAACCTTAAAAACTACGGTCGTGGTAACTTAAACTTTGGTGATCCAATCTCAATTAACCAATACCTAAACGATAACCAACCTGATTGGCGTGATTCAATACACCCTACTGACGTGCAAAAACCACAATGGTTAGCCTCACAAGTAACTAAACTTGCCGACCAAGTAATGGTTAAAATTAATAATGCTGCGGCGCTTAATGCAGTTAATTTACTTGCGATGATATTGCTTGTTAACGATAAACAAGCATTGAGTAAACCAAAGCTATTAGCACAACTTGATTTTTATCTGCGCTTACAACGCGATGCAAGCTATAGCGATAAAGTAACCGCTCCAGACGAAACACCAGAGCAATTACTAACGCATGCATTAAAGCTTAATAAGTTTGAAGTTATAAGTGATGAATTTGGCGAAATTATTACAATTAGCGATAAAGAAAAAGTACTGTTTAATTATTACCGAAACAATATTTTGCACTTGTTTGCAGTACCAAGCTTAATTGCACTACATCTATTTAAGCAACACAGCACAACTATTGATCAATGCCAGCAACTTGTAAAAACGTTTTATCCGTTGTTTGCTAAAGAATGGTATTTACAGCCTCTTGATGAAAACTATATAACGCGTATTTTAGCTAACTTTGCTGATCAAAATTTAATTGAGTTTGATGGCGATAACATTCATATAACGAACAGTAATGACTGCTTAGCTAAGCTAGAAATGCTTGGACGAGCACTTAGTTTTACTCTACAACGTTACGCTATTGTGATTGGTTTTATTCAAACAAGTGATGGCATTGAAAAAGCAGAATTAGAACGAGAGAGCCAAGTGCTTGCACAGCGTTTAGGCACACTGCATGGCATTAAAACACCTGAGTTTTTTGATAAAAAAGTACTTGTTAGTTTTATCGAAAACTTACGTGGCGAGTCGTTAATAACAGAGGGTGATAAAGGCTTTGTAGGCAGTACACAACTTTGCGAAACCTACGCACACCTTAAAACATTACTGCCAGCACGCGTCTGGCAGTCAATCAGCGATATAGTACAAGATCAGTGTAACTAGTAATATATCTATAGAAGGAGGTTAGCGCTGACGCATAACCCCTTCTTGCATTGTTGAGGCAACCAAGTTGCCTTGGCGATCAAAAAACTGCCCGCGTACCAAACCACACCCATTACTCGCACTTGGACTATCAATTGAATACAAAATCCAATCATCCATTCTAAATGGGCGATGAAACCACATTGCATGATCAATAGTAGCTACTTGCATATTTGGCTGCATAAACGATACACCATGAGGCTGCAATGCTGTTGGTAAAAACTCAAAATCAGAGGCATACGCTAATAAGTAATTGTGGATGCGCTGATCGTCTGGCATTTCACCATTAGCTTTAAACCAAATATGCTTTACCGGCTCCATAACTTCTGGTTTAAACGGGTTATGAAAAGTAACTGGTCGCATTTCAATTGGCATTTCACGCGTAAACTTATTACGGATGACTTCAGGGATATGCGAAGCGTTATCTTGATAAAACTCAAGTGATGAGCGTAACTCTTCAGGTGCGGGTACATCAGGCATTGTTGCTTGATGCGACAAACCATTTTCTTCACCTTGGAATGACGCTGTCATATAAAAGATTGGCTTACCGTACTGAATCGCTTTTACTCGGCGAGTACTAAAGCTCTTTCCATCGCGAATAGTTTCGACATCATAAACAATCGGTTTAGCTGGATCGCCTGGGCGTAAAAAGTAAGAATGTAATGAATGAACTATACGCCCCTCAGGTAGAGTTTCTTTAGCGGCAGAAAGCGCCTGCCCCATAACTTGACCGCCAAACACAGCACCAAAGCCTAAATCTTGGCTTTGTCCTCGATATAAACCTTGCTCAATTTCTTCAAGTGTTAACAACGACAATAAATCATCTAATACTTGGCTCATTACTTCTTCCTCATTACCCTAGTATCCAAATGATACTATACAATAGTGGGAAGTAAATATTTGTTAGGAATACTGTTATGGCTTACTGGCTATTTAAAACTGAACCCGATGCATTTTCATTAGATGATTTAAAAAACGCACCAAAACAAACGACTCTTTGGGAAGGCGTGCGTAATTACCAAGCGCGAAACTTCATGCGTGATGGCGTTAAGCTCGGTGATTCAGTGATGATTTATCATTCAAGCTGTAAACACGTAGGTGTAGCGGGTATTGCCGAGGTTACAAAAGAAGCCTACCCAGATCCTACTCAGTTTGATTTAAGTAGCGACTATTACGATGCAAAAGCCACCAGCGACAAACCACGCTGGGTTGTTGTTGAGGTTACTTACCAAAGCCATTTAAAAAAATTAATTAGCCTTAAAGATATTAAAGCCAATAATAATATTACTGAAATCGCACTTAAAAAAGGCGGACGACTATCAATAATGCCTGTTACTAAAAATGACTGGGATGAAATAATCAAAATGGCGCAGTAACACCCTCTCGGTTTGACCTAATTTCATTGAGTTTGATATGATCTATGCTGACTTATAGCTGGAGGATTAATGAAATTACTGTATTGGTTAGATGAATGGTTAACTCTCCCGCGCAATGAGCAACAAACTCGATTACCCATGACGGGTAGTGATTTACTCGGCGATGTATTTGTTAAGTATGATTTTGTTGACGTTAATAAGCCCCTGCTTTTTACCTTTTCACCCGCAGGCACTAACGTGCAAGAGCAAGATCTTCACCCTGATTTTGCACCATGGGGTTATCACTTGGCTCAAAAACAAAACGTAAACGTAATCGCTTTTCAGCATTTAGGTAAAAGTAATTGGTTTCGTAATCGTAATTTAATCTTTTTTCTCGAGCAATTATCAACATTACTTACGCCGTTTAATTGTCGATTAGGCTATGGCTTAAGCCGTGGCGGATTTGCTGTTGGCGCTTTTGCTAAACTATTAAAACTAAACCAAGTACTATTCTTTCATCCGGTAAGTACTAAAAATAAAGAATTAGTATCATGGGATGATCGCTCTAGTACCGATATAGCTCAGCAGTTTGACTGGCAACAAGATTATCACGATCTAGATTTAGGAGATGCCCAAGGCTATATTATTTACGATCCTACTAATCGTATAGACCGAATGCACGCCAAGCGCTATAAGCAGTTAACTCACTTACGAGTATTTGGTATGGGACATGGCACACATGCCACATATTTGAATAAGTTTGGATTCTATAAGCAAGTAGCTGTCGATTTTATTCAGCATCAGCAAATTGATATTGCGCAGTTTCGTCTGCAAACTAAAACCTTGCGGTTTAAAGAGGATTATTACAAACGACTCAATAAAGCCAATACAAATTCAGTGCATCGAAAAGAGTTACTCAGCAAAGCACATAATATTCTTATTGATGAAAAGAAAGTACATATACAAGAACATCAAAAAAAAATAGATATTCAACCACTCATAGATGTTGCACTTAAGCACCAAGATGAACACCCTGCTGATGCAATTCAACTGCTTGAAGTTGCCCAAAAGCTTGTTCCAGGCGATCCGCTAATAGAGCATAAGTTAAAGCAATTAGAATAGGTATACAGGAGAAAGTAGTACGCTATTTTCTCTTTTTCTTTTTGTGTCCATGTTTTGGCACAATTAAAAAATATAAAAACAATCCCAGCCACGAAAAAAAAATAATGCCAATTAACCAGCCATTTTTTTCGTGGCCCTGAGTTCTTTTATTATTAAGTACAATAACAACAGGTAAAATGTACGCACTTAATACTATTATTAAAAATACAACTTCATTCATTATTTAACTAAGCTTTCCCAATCAACTTCATTTTTTAGTACGCGTTCAACCGAAATATAATGCAAAATATCACCTGCATTTATTTTGTAATCAAGCGCCGGATTTAAATCCATATTTTGTGCACTTAAGTCATGAGCTACACCTAGTAATATTGCATCGTGATGTTGCTTAAAATGATGAAACAAAGTACCAAAATTCATTTCATTGGTATCTTTAGGAATTTCTAAACTAAATTGGGTATCGCCATGAAGTGTTGAAAGTAACTCTTCTTGTACACGGCTAGACCCAGGATCCTGCATTGAACGCACCAATATTTCTGCTGATTTAGCGCTGCTACATTCTACATTTTGACAATGCTCTAATAGCATATCTACTTTGGTTTCATCTAAAAAATGAGCACTTATATGACACTCTTCTTTTACTAAGCGGCTAATACGCAGTGCTGTAGTAAATGTTTGATCGTCGTCTTGACCATCAATAATAACCTTATCGGCACGACGAATAGCCACACGCTCTAGCTCACTTAAGTTTGTAAAGCTTGTTAAACGTGCAAAATCGACACTTTCATTCGTTAAAAAAGGGTGATCCATTTGCTCAGTTACCGCAAGTAAAATCCGGCGGTCAGTTCGCTTTGTATCAGCAAGAATGTAATCAATCATTTTTTTTGTTCTAGTATCGTGCCAACCAAAAATAATAATGTGATTGTTACTATGAGCAAAGTTTTTATCACCAGTCATAACGCGCCTAATTAAGTAAGTAACTGTTTGCCCTGCTTTTCCCAGCAGAACACCAAATAAAGCTAAACCAAATGGAATTTGTACTAATGCAACCACCCAACGACCAAGATCTGTAATAGGACTAAAATCCCCATAACCCACTGTTGATGTAGTTACTGTGTAATAGTAGAAAAAGGTGGTAAGCGAAGTGAGTGCTTGCTCATTTGCTATATATAACAATATCCACGTTAATAGCATATGAGTCAAAATAGCTAATGCCACTGCTTGCCAACTTAATTGATCGACGTGAGCTCGAAGAAGTAACGCTAGCCTTTTAAATATCAACGGCATAATACGAATCTTTGTTAGTAAATTATCTATAAACAGTACGTTACTGTAAGCAATACTTTTAAGCAATGTTTAAGCCACTGGCAATAAGGGGTTATTTAAATAAAACTAAATGCTATTTGCTAATAATATTATTAAACATACTCACCTTAAATATTTTACTGCAGTCAACTTGGATAACTTAACACTGTGGGTATTACCACCAATGCCCGTAACAGACATTGGGGAATGAGAATACGATGAGGTTTTATGTGTTACAGCTTTTTATAACAAGAGTATTTTTATAATGAATATTAAACTTTTACTCATTTTAGCGGGCTATAAATAATATTACTTCCCGCATTTATTTAACTTGATAAAATAGTCATAGGTAAACTTAATATTGGGTTTTCTGAATCTGCAAAATGCATCATTACGGCTATATGCCCTGCAACAACTAAGGCGTACATAACTGCTGAGAAACACTGCCCATATTTATCAAGAGGCATTAAATGGGAGTAGTGGCGACCTCGCCATTCAAAAACAATTTCTAGCGTGCCTACAAACAAAAAGAACACCAGTAACGTTAAGCCAAACGTGTAACTTAACCATAAACCAAATAGCACACCTAGCAAGCATACGCTTAAGCCAATCCATGAACGCATTGAAAAGCTGATACTTTTTAATACATGCCCACCATCAAGCGGTAAAATAGGTAGCAAGTTAAACAAATTCAGTAATGCACTAAGAACCGCAACACCTGCAAATATTTCCATCTCGGTGGCGTAATACAAAACCACACCTAATACCGAGGTAATTAAACCAAATGCAGGTCCCATTAGTGATATAACAACATCTTGCCAACGAGTCGTTATTTTGTCATCGCTTACAGCAAGCCCGCCAACAAATGGGATTAGATAAATGCCCTTTGTTTTTATACCAAAATACTTCATTGCTCGCACATGACCGTATTCATGTACAACTAAACAAGCAATTAGCATTAACGCAAACTCAATACTAAACAACCACGCGTAACCCGCAACAGAAGCCCCTGCAAGTACTACTTTAATTACCTTCGCACTTTTAAATAGCTTAAAGCCTAATGCAGCTAAACCTAAAAAACCTTTTTTAGGTTTAGCATTTATAGATGCAGGTAACGCAAGTTGCGTCGCAAATTTATCATCGACAAACAACGAAATACTTTGCTCTTTAACTGCTTCCGTATCAATACCAATAACTTGGTTATCGTAAGTAAATTGATAGTAGTTATCACGCGGATTATCAAACGTAATGGCTTGTTGTGCATGAAATACCTGCACAATTTTTTGCCCAGACACCATAAGTGAAAATGGTTGTTCAGCTAAAGTAAGATCTATTCTTATCATAATTAAGACCGTTTAAAACAATGGCGCTAGTATACCTAATCAACTTAAAAACACGAGTAACTGTATTTAATAACTATTTTTAAAATTAGTTTACTTAATACTGACAAATGCACAATGAGCTACTACTTTTATTGTAACTACATGCAATATATTAAAAGAGGTCAGAGTGAGTAAAATAGTACCTAATATTTTAGTCGTTGACGACTCAAGAGCTATTTTGATTGTTATGGAAGCTATGCTTAATGAACTAGGTGTATCTGAAACAATAGTCACTTGCCTTAGTGCTAAAGAAGCGCTCGAAAGAGTTAAAGTGGATATAAACTACTTTGATACTATTTTTACAGACCTAAACATGCCTGATATGGATGGTATGGAATTAATACGTCACCTCGGAGCATTACATTATCAAGGTGCTATTGTTATTATTTCTGAAATGGAACATAAGGTTATTAACTTAGCAGCAAACCTTGCTAAGCAACATAATGCCCACCTCATTGGCAATATAACAAAACCAATCCAGTTATCTCAAGTAAGTGCCTTACTTACCAAAGTAGCGCAATTTAACTGTCATACTTTAATTAGAGAGCCTGCAATTTCTAAAGAGGAGCTAATCAGCGCGCTAGAGAATGACGAAATCACCCCTTTTTATCAGCCCAAAGTAAACGTTAACAACAATAAAATAGAAAGCGTAGAAGTACTCGCCCGTATAGTCTCAAATAAAGATGGGAGTGTTATTTCACCAAATCGCTTTATTAGCCTTGCTGAGCAACATGATTTAATTAACCAAATTTCATTTTCTCTCTTTAAGAAAGCCACTAGCGATTTTAATAATATAAAAACACAGCTTGGAAACGATTTCAAACTCGCCTTTAACTTATCGTCTATTCAACTTGATGATTTAAACTGTCCTAATAAATTATTACTCATACTGGAAGAAAATAAGCTTACACCTAGCAATATAATTATTGAAATAACAGAACAACATGCACTTTCTAGCCTCACTCAGTTGGAAACTTTAAACAGGTTAAGAATGCATGGATTTGGATTATCATTAGATGATTTTGGTGTTGGTTTTACTAATATGAATCAACTTAAGAGCCTGCCATTTACGGAAATAAAAATAGACCGTTCACTCATTAGTAATATAGATACTGATTTATTCTCTCAGGTAGTTGTTAGCTCATTAATTAATATTACAAGCGGAGAGCATCTAGATTTAGTCGCTGAAGGCGTTGAGCGACTAGAAGAGCTTGCTTACTTAAAACACTATCGAAGAAATTTAGCTATTCAAGGCTTTTTATTTAGCTGCCCTAAGCCAAAAAATGAATTTATATGTTGGGCCAAAGACTGGATTAAAGCCGACAAGAGCCCCTCTTAAAAAGTGAACTTAATAACGTCATAGGTTATTTAACTAGTTACCATCTTGGGGAGCCTTGTCTTCTTCACAAACTATATGCTCACTATTAGCTAAGCGTTTGCGCCAACGCTGCCTTGCTACTGCGCGCATATTAGTAGATTGATCTCGCTCATCTACAATTTCTAACCCCATTAGCGCTTCAATCATATCTTCTAACGTTACAATACCTTGTACATCGCCATACTCATCAACAACTAAGCATATATGCGTGCGTTTTGTTAAAAGTGTTTGTAATAACGATGATACATTTTGAGAGCTAGGCACCGTATAAATAGGTTTAATTAGTTTGCTAATTTTATAGTCAGTACCCAGTCGATGAAATGCCAACATAATATCGTTTTTATGCACAAAACCTATTATATCGTCGGCGTCTTTATCAAATACAAGTATTCGAGAGAATGACGACGAGCCATGCTCATTTAAATACTGATTTACCGTTAAATCTTTGTGTATTTTAAAAATAACTGTTCTGGGAGTTATTAAATCGCATAATTTTGCATGCTTAAAATGTAGAAGATTACGGATAATATCTGATTCATCTTGATGCAAAGCGCCTAATTCTGTGCCTATATCTGCCATTGCTTCTATTTCTTGGCGAATATAGTACGCCTCATCGTGTTTTGAACCCATTAAGTTTGTCAGCTTCTGCGCAAACCATACAAATGGCTTGAGTGAAATTACTAAAAAACGCAAAGCATAAGTAACACTTGGCGTTAAAGCTCGCCAGTAATTTGCCCCTAATGTTTTTGGAATAATTTCAGATAGTACTAAAACGAGGAACGTCATAATGGCTGATGCAATACCCACAGCCGCATC
>NZ_AUTQ01000269.1 GCF_000498095.1 Pseudoalteromonas sp. TB64 | reverse complement strand
CATAGGTTGGATCTTAAGGAATAAAACTTGAAAACATGCTCTGAATTTGATCTGATAGTAATCGCCAAACCACTATCTATCCCAAAAGCAGAGCATGAATAAATATAATACTGAGTTAAACAAAATAACGAAAGTGCTTAACGATTTTAATATTAACGAAATAGGTAAAACAAGCCGTTTTTGTAGCCGTAAACGAATAATAAAACCTTTCGAATTAGTCATGTCGTTAATAACGGCTCTAGGCGATAAATCGGTAAACACCGTGACAGATTTACATCGTTATTTTGTGAAGTTGACGGAAACTGATGTTCAATATAAACCGTTTCACAATCAACTGAGTAAGCCTGAATTCAGCCAATTGATGAAATCACTGGTCGATGTGGCGTTAAATGAATGGCAGCAACAAATACTCGGCACAGAAGTCACACTGTCAGATTTCAAACGCATCATATTGCAAGACGGAAGTTCGTTCGCAGTGCACGATAGTTTAAAAGATACCTTTAAAGGTCGCTTTACTAAAATAAGTCCTGCGGCAATAGAGGTTCATGTGAGTTGGGATGTGCTTCAAGGTTATCCCGAAGAAATCTCAGTGAGTCCTGATAGCCAAGCTGAATATGATTTTTTACCTGATGCTAAATCGTTAGTCGACACCTTGTTTTTAGCGGATAGAGGTTATTTTAAGTTATCGTATCTTGAATCAATTGATACAGCAGGAGGCTTTTATGTTGTCAGGGCTAAAACCACGGTTAATCCAACCGTAGTAGCTGCTTTTAATCGTCACGGTAACGCGTTAAAACGGTTTTCACAGAAGAAGCAAAAGGACGTTAAAAAGCATATTCGTCGTAGTGTTATTGTCGATATGGATGTGGAAGGTAAAACTAATTATCGATTGATTGCGAGCTGGCCTAGAGGAAAAAGTGAGCCTACTTATTGGGCAACGAACTTAAATCGAGAAAAATTTAGCGCTGAAGCGGTAATAAAGCTCTACAGTCTCAGGTGGCAAATAGAGTTACTGTTTAAAGAATGGAAGTCTTATTGCAACCTGCAAAAATTTAACACCAGAAAAGCGAGCATGATGGAAGGCTTGGTGTGGGCAAGTTTATTGACGTTGTTAGTAAAGAGGCGAATAGGCATGAGTGTTCAACAACTTGCCGGTATTGAGCTATCAACATTTATGGTAGCAAAAAACACCCAAGGTTGGTTTTATCAATTAATGGAGTCGATAACACAAGGCGTGATATCGACACTGAATAAAGCATGGCAAAAAACTATCAGTTTTTTGTCAAAATATGCACGAAGAGCGAACCCAAAAAGAGATAAAGAAAAAGGACGATTAAAATGCGGCCTGAATCCAATTATCTCTTAATGTCTAACCTATGAACAATTGTTAACTTAAATGGAATTTGCGTAAATCGCAGCTTAAGCAAAATAGGCGGATACATGAACAAAGGACTGTTAAAGTCGTGGAAAACCGACAAAGGTTTTGGTTTTATTAAATCAGACACCCTAGAGCACGACACGTTTATACACATATCAGCGCTCAAACACATGAGCCGCAAGCCTAAAGTGGGCGACACCATTTACTTTGAAGTTGCAACCCAGCCCGACGGTAAAACCAAAGCAATTAATTGCCGCATAGAAGGCGTTACAGAGCTTAAAGCACCTCATCAAAAAAACAATAACCAGCCGCACCGCATTGCTAAATCTAACTTTGCCAGTAGCTTTCTAGGTAAAGCCGCCTCAATTGGTCTTATCGCTGCACTTTGTTTATATGCATTTAATAAATATAACACTCACTCAAGCAGCCAAACACCCATTATCTTCAATGACGATTTAGCAACTAATGACGATTTAGACACCTTTGATGAAAAATACCCTAAAGTCGTTATTCCTAAAATCGTTATTCCAAAAAGCACGCAAAATTTTACGTGTGATGGCAGGCAGCACTGTAGCCAAATGACATCCAAAGATGAAGCAATATTTTTCATTAATAACTGCCCAAATACAAAAATGGATGGGGATAGAGATGGTGACCCTTGTGAAAATGATTCACGGTTTAAAAATGAGTGGTAATTTGATAAATCGTTTAGTTAAAGGTTAGGTTGGAAAAAATAGAATTAATTTATGGCTGAATATAAGTACAGTTAATCGTAATTTGCCTCATAACATTATTAAAATTAGTTTTGGGGTTAAATAATAAAGGCTACTGAGTAGCAATTGTAATTACCTGTTTATAAATGAGTTGTTTGGTGTGAATATCGAACAACGTAACATACGCCGTTTTGGTGTGTTATAACCCACCAAAGTGGGGTTCAATAAGCTGTTAGTTTACAAATTGTTCATCATCAAATTTAGAGTTGTTGTTAATGAAATTAGAAAATTTACGGATAAAAAACTTTAGAACTATAGGGGCAGATCAAACAATAGACCTAAATAAAGGTTTAACGATTGTGGGACCAAATAGTAGCGGAAAAACCAATATTCTAAAAGCAATCGAAATGCTTTTTACTGGTTTCGAAAATAAACTTGGGTATGAAGCTAAAAAAGATAAAACTTTTGGTGTGACAACAGGACAAACTACATTAACTGTAGCTTTTTCAGGTATTAGAGGAAGTTCTGATGATGATTTTTTTGATCTGTATCAAGAATTAAATGAAATGCTCGTAGAGCCCAAAACAATAATTGAAAAATTTAATTTATATCTTTCATTTCCTAACTCAGAAAATCCTAAGTATGTATTTTTCACAAACGAGAAAAAAAAGCTGATACAACAAAAGCATTTTCAAGAATTCAAAGGCAAGCAGTTACTTTATTATTAGAGAAATTTGTCTGTCATTACGTCCCATCGTCAAAAAGTATTGATGACCTTTATACTTCATTATTACAGCCTTTTATCAAACGCTCAGTCTCAAGGGTTTTGGATGATAAACTTCAAGAAATTAATGAAAGTCTACAAGGAATATCTAATCATTTAGATGAGCAGTTGAAAGTAGCCGGTTTACCACATATCACGTCACATTTTTCTCTTCCTAATAATTCATTGGAAGAGTTAATACATAAGTTTGAATTTCACTTATCTGATCCTAATAAAACTTCGATAGATAGAAAGGGAATGGGTATTCAAGCCTCTGCTATATTAGCCTCTTTTCTTTGGATAACGAAAGAGGAGAAAAAATTAAATAAATGCCCTATTTGGTTGATTGAAGAACCCGAGTCTTATTTACACCCCGAGCTAGCTGATTCTTGCCATAAAATGTTAAATGAAATTAGTGCTGAAGCACTGTTGGTTACTACTACACATTCCCTAGGCTTTGTTTCTCAGGATCCTCAGCGTATTTTAGGTACAATGAACGATGGAAAAGAAACAAAAGTAATAAAATATGATAGTTATGTTAATGCTACAACATCGATTAGAAAAGCGCTTGGTGTCAGGTTTAGTGATTTTTATAACTTAGGTATATCTAATATTTTTGTAGAAGGTAAAACTGATAGAGAGATATTCAAGTGGTTTTTATCTACCGTGCCTGAAGGTACTGAAGAGCAATTTAATTGGCCTTATGTAAGAAGATCTGAAATTCTTGATTTCACAGGAGTGGCTGGAATGGAGGGTTTTATGAAAGCTACTTATGAATATATTTATTCAGAAAGGCCTGTTGTGACTGTTTTAGATGGTGATAGCGCAGGAGATAAAACAAGACGAACTTTACAACAATATTTTGGCAATAAAAACATCCCTTTTCATACAAAAAAAGATTTTGTGACATTACACGATGGATTTTCATTAGAAGGTTTATTTCCGCATAAATGGATTATAGAAGCTTATGGTCAACATCCCAATTGGTTTCAGGATTTTGACACAGATGTTGAAGGAGTTCTTAAACCATTTGCTGTTAAGTCAAATGCCAATAAAGAGCAATTAAGAAACTATTTGAAAGCTAAAGCTGTTGAATCTGATGATTTTGATTGGGTAGCTCGATTTAAAACAGTTTTAGATGTGGTCGAAATAGCTTTAAAAGAACGTAATGAAGCTGTATATGGCTAAAAAGAAAACTAGCAACACGCCCTTAGGTGGACAGCAAGCACTAAAGCTCTCTCTCCACCCAAATTTTAACAGCAGTGATCCCTTACTTGTCAATGCAGATAAGTAACTTGATTCATCTTAGGGCGTATGTGTTTTCCAACACCTAAATAGGATTCTTATCCCTTTTCCAAACTAATAAGACACCCATCTTAAATTTGCTAAAAAGCAAAAGGGTCAAAAAGCAAAAGGGTCAAAAGCAAAAGGGTCAAATCTTGACTTCATACATCAAAACTTAAATTGCTAAAAATTTAATATTCAAAGAGCAATGTAGTGAGTTTTAAAACGAAATTTGATAATAAAAAAGGTGATAGTTAAACAATAAACTTTTCGCTTTTTTCACCACGAATACTAAAGGAGAACTGTGTGGTAGTAATAGAAATAATAATTGTATTAGCAATTTGGTTTGCAAGTGGACATGCAATAAGTAAAATTTATTTTAAGGCTGGATTTAAAGACACGCCAATATTTGTATTTTGGATTCCAGCACTAAACCTGGCGTTTTTGTTTTATTTAGCTTTCTCAGAATGGCCTAGATTTAAGGAGAATGTATAATGGGTTTTATTATAGCTACCGCAATTTGGGCATTGATAGCGTTTGCAGGTTGGCGCGTATTTACTAGAGCTGGTTTTAAAGGCTGGATGGGTTTTCTTTTTTTAATTCCTGTAGTTAATTTTATAGCATTGTTATATTTAGCTCATAAAGATTGACCTATTGAGAATACACAAAACTAGCAAGAGGCTATTGGGTAAATGGTGTCAAATTTTGATTCCATACATCAAAACATAAATTAGTTAAAAGCTTTTGAGATAGGCTAGGGGAATGCTTTAAATGTAAAACATCGGCGAATTCTTATATGTAATATGCGCCGATGTTTATACTTTATTCAAAAAGAGCCAATGACTTGTGAGCTATTAAGCCTTAGTCTTGTTTGCGGTAAAGGCTTATTAAGCATATCGCTAAAAGTAACGTTGCAATCATGCCTGAGGCGCCAGCAACAGCTGATGGAAGAAATCCATCACGGCCAAAGGT
>NZ_AUTQ01000268.1 GCF_000498095.1 Pseudoalteromonas sp. TB64 | reverse complement strand
AGGCTAATTACACACTATTTGATAATGTAGATACGGTACTAAGGCACGCTAAAGAAAACGGCGCACCCGATGTTATTTTAATGGACTACCAATTAGGTAATGACTGCGATGGCATAACGCTTATTAAAACTCTACGTGAAATATGGCAAAGCCAAGTACCTGCTATTTTAATTACAGCAGTGCGCGACACAGAGCTTAAACAAGAAACCAAAGCCGCCAATATTCATTATTTAAGTAAGCCAATTAAACCAGGCAAACTAAAAGCACTGCTTAACCACAGTACTTAATACCAATAACTATTAGCTAACTTTTACCGGCACAAAACAAAAAGCCCAGTATTAATACTGGGCTTTGCTTTAGCTAAACTTTACTTAACTTGAACTCTGGTTAAGAGGTTTTCAGTGAAAACAAGGCAAACTTACGCGTCAATAGCTGGCCTATTGTAAGTAAATTCAACGCAGTAAGCGCTGAAAATAGCTGCTTGAGATAGATTTATTATCCAAAGTTCAGGTTACCTAACTAACTCTGCTTCTAAGCTTTTGGAATAACCAGCTTAACCCAACCAACGATAGCCCTAAACCAATAAACGAAAGCGCTTTAAGTAAGCCCTCCAAGTTAGCCATATCAATTAAAAATACTTTTACAATAACGGCAGNCAGCCAATATACCTAAGCCTAATTTTTGTATTAATAGCTGATTTTTAAGATGACCAAAAATAACCGTACCCGCACCTAATACTAACCAAATAACAGAGTAGCTATAAAGTTCTGCATCGCTTACCCCTTTTGATAAATAAATATAAGGACCTTGCCAGTATTGGCGAATAAAACTGTTTATTGCTAATAAAATAAATGCACCAGCAATAGCCAATATAAACGGCGTCGCTTTAGCGTTAATAGGCTTTATAAATGTTGAAAGCCAAAGCGTTAACCCACCAGGCACTAACCACAATAACAATAACCAGTTAAATAATGGCAACTCACCAACATAAATAGATTCAAATAGCGGATTATTATCTAACAGTGTTTTTAGTGCAAAAAGCCCCGCTAATCCTACAAGTATAAAGCCCGCTGTTTGATACAACTTAGTTAAACTACCTGCAATGCGTGCTCTGTGTAAATACACACACCCAAGCGCAAGCCAGTTACAGGTAAGTAATACTTGCTCGTAAAAGCTAAGGGAGTCAAATTGCGGATAATGCCCGACTAGCTGATAACTTGTTTCGGTGGTAATAAAAAGTGCTAAACAGTGCAGCGCAGCGCCCTCTAGCCATACCTTCATTTTAGATTCGTTAAAACACTTGGCCGCTACAAAAAATAACGCAGTACATAACGGATACACCACAATACTCCAATGCAAGCCCAATATAGTTAGTGCATCGTAATTATCTAGCCATGGTGCAGCAGTCAACCGCAGTAATAATACAGCTACTAGCGCTTTTATAGGCCAGTGCGGCATAGGTACATTATGGCGCTTAACCAGTACGCTTATAAGCAACACTTGAACGGCAAGCGCTATAGTTAAACCACTGTCGTTTAATAGCATAGTTATGGCAAGCGTAATGTTAGCATTAGCACCAACCCAATACGTAAAACGCTGCCAAAGTGTAGTGCCTTGCTGTGCTAATTTAATTAAAGCGGCGCTGACTAAAAACAAAATTACGGCCCAAAATGGGTATGCGGTGCTTAACGCCGAATTTGGAATTATTGCGTATAAAGTACCTATCATTACAAATAAGCTAAATGCAGCGGTAATATGAAAAGCCAAACGTTTAGATTTCTTTTTACCGTAGTAAAGCCCATAAGCCGTAAGCGCAAGCCCTAGTAATATCCCTAAGCCATATTCGTTTTTAAATATAAATAAAGCGTCATCAAATAGCTCAGGGGTAAATTGGGTTTGCTCTGCACTGAGCACTAATACCGTAGCAGTCACTAGCGCTACACCTTGCCATAAATCCCAGCGGCTATTTTTAAGTACTAAAAATAAAATAACAACAATGCTTATTAAGCTAATTACCTGCCATTGCATATCAAAAGAATCAATAGCCATCGCAAATACAAGCGGTGCTATTAAAGCAACAAGCAATAAATGATCAGGAAACACTTTTGTTAGGCGTTTTAAACTGTGTGGTCGATGTTCAATAACATCTAATTTTAAGCCCAAGCGAGGTATCGCAATTAAACCTATAACACTTAGTAATGCAAACGCACCCATAAGCCAAATAGTGTCATTTTTAAATAATGAAAAGCCCACTAAATACCAACCAATGTGCCCTGCCCATAATAAATACCAAAGCCAAATTCGTTGTACTTTACGCGCAACTAACGCAGCCGATAAACTTACAAAACCAACATACATAAATAACGCAAACAAGTTACCGCTACCTGTATTAACCCATATTGGTACGCTATAAGCACCAATAATACCTAATACTGCCAATAAAGGACCAAGTCTAAGTGCCATAGCGCTCGCACTAATTGCAATAACTGCCAGTGCAAAAAATGCCACTGTAGGGCTAAGCATATTGTAATTACTGTATGCTAAAAGCGTTAAAGCAAAACAGGTAATAAACCCGCCACTGGCAAGCGCCGCAGGTATGTAGTTATTAAAGCCTTCAAATACAATACGTTTATAATGCAAATAAGCCGCAGCTGCAATTAAGCCCAGCCCAAATAAGCCGCCTAAACTCAGCCTCATTACAGGCGATAGTAATCCAGCTTCTAGGCTGTATTTAGCTAAAAATATGCCCCCAAACGCAAGCGCTATTGCGCCTATCCAGGTCATCCAGTTTTCTTCAAACCCTGCTCGTAGTTTATTAAATAACAACTCAATAGAAGATTGCTTTACCGGTTTAGCTTTTGTTGTATGACCTGATTGGGGTTTAGCACTTGCTGGGTGAACTGTTTGAGTAACGTGTTCAGAATTAGAACTAATAGTTGGTTTAATAGTTTGCTCAGTTAGTAACTCATCACCCTTTTGGATGTTTGATGAATTAACTGATTGCATTGAAACCTGGGAGGTATGCAAATTTGCTGACTGAGCATTGTTTTGCACTGCCGTGTTTTTTTGCACTGCTGTAGTGTTTTGCCCAGCAGTATTGGGTTGCAAGTTGTGCACTTTTGTTTTTAAAAGTACAACCTCATGCTTTAAATTACTTAGTTTTATAAGCGCAATTAAACCGCAAATAGCGCCCGCTAAAACAACCAATATAAATATTATTGCTAAACCAATTAAATCATCCATGGCACACTCTATTGTTATTTTTTACCTGCTTAGTGTACCTATGTTTATCTGTATATGTATATTTTGTTTATAAAAAAGCCTAAGCATTTAACACGCTTAGGCTTTGAGTTACTTAATTTATTTAAATTTAGTCAACGCTGTCGGTAATAGTCCGATTTAACGTCATTTTATAACCAGAACTCGTTGTTTCATCATGCTCTAAAATTAATATGTAGTTACCCTCTTGAGTAAAGTCCATATCGCCTTCTTGAATAAGCACAATTTGCTGACCATTATCTTCAAATACAGCATAAACAGTGTAAATTTCGTTATCTACAACCTGCTCTTCTTGATCGTATTTATCAAGCCCGTCAACCACGTTAGTTGTATCGTCTACTGTTTCGCCATTAAGTGTAAAGTACACATCAATGTCTGAAACCGACTGCCCAGCATAGCTTTCAATAAGGTTTACAACCGATACAGTATGGCTGTAACTACTTGGTGTTAGGTTTTCTTCAACGCTCATCATACGTAAACCGTTATCAGCGTCGTTATAAAAAATACCAACCGCGCTTTGTTCACGCTCAAGTGTCATTAAAAAGTTATCAGCAAGCTTAGTGCCTGCCTCATCATACATAGCCACACTGTAACTATTAGGCGAAAGCTCAACATAATCTGTGTATGAATCGCTTGTTACTGTATTTGTTGTATTTACAGTTGTACCGCGTGTAGTCGAAAAACTTACAGGCGAGTAATCATCAACCGTATTAATAAAGCGTAACTGCCCTAATGCAGATTGATGTTTAAGCTCAGTTACATAGTTATTGTCGGTTACTACATCGAGTGTAATACCGTCATCTTCTGTTGCGTAGCTTGGGCGAATAATTGCCACATAACTTGCTTCGTCATATAAATAAACAGATGCCGACTCATACACCACATCGCTACTACCTGCTGGTGTAATATAAATAGTGTAATAACCTTCATCAACACCTTGTAAATCAAGCTCATTTAAATATTGTGCAGAAGCAAATAACGTCGCGCTTTCAAAAACACCGTCGTCGGTAGCCATGTAAATATCGTAGCTGGTGTCTTCACCCGTAATATTAAAAAAGCCTAAATTAAACTCACCTGTATCGCTTGAAATAGGAACACTAAGCTCTGTAAATGTAGGTTCAGCAAAGTCGCCACTCATTACGATTAACTGCGTTTTATCGCCTTTAATCGATATTTCTTGATCGCTAATTGTTATGTAGCTGTCGTTTGCATCTAAGTACTCAAAACTTACATCATAAGTACTTGTGCTGTAATTATGGCGAGTTGTTACATCAGCAAAATCAGCGCCTGAACGCTCAGTTTCTTCAACAAACAAACGTGTGTAAGGGCTGTTATACGAGCCATTATACATTTGAATGTAGCCTGTTGAGCTAGAGCTATCATCAGAGCCACAGCCCGATAAAATAGTAATTAAACTTAGTGGTAATGCAGCTTTTAAAAGGGAGTTGGTCATTAAGGTTATTCCTTATTATTAATATCCCCATTATGACCCAAATGTTCTATTTTAATTTCATGATTTACAAAGCATTACCTGCACTGACACTTCTTTACGAAAACGTTAAAAAGTGTAGTAAATGTGCAAACAATAAGGACGAAGTTTACACTTGGTTAAAATGCGTTACTGAGCTATTTCAAAACGATCACGCCCGCTATTTTTAGCCTTGTATAATGCCTGATCAGCACGTTTTATAACGCTATCAAAGGGCTCACATTGAGTATTTTTAGCAATGCCAATACTCACAGATACAAAACGTTCATCTTTAATATTAATAGTGCGTGCAACATTCAAAATATCTTCAGAAAACTGAACTATTTCATCAGTGTTACTTGATGGAAAATAACCCGCAAACTCCTCACCGCCAATGCGTGCAAAAATATTCTCATTTTCAAATAAAGCATTAATTTTTTGTGCAAACTCTTTAAGAATTTTATCGCCCATATCATGACCAAAGTCATCATTAATTAATTTAAAATGGTCTATATCAATAATTATAATTGTGTACAGTACCGCAGTCGCATTCTTAACTTCTTTGTAAAAGCAGCGCCTGTTATAAACTTGAGTTAAATCGTCTATTATAAATTCTTGCGCTAAGCGGTTATGCATTTTTTGCATAAACGATATGGTTTTAAATAAGCCATAAGCCGTAATAGTTATTCCTATGGTTCTGCAAAAACTATCTAAATAAAGGCTTATCCAATAAGGCAGTATAACTACATCCCCAAGGAGCTGTGCTGTTATACCCATAATCCATAAAATTAAACCTAAGCTTACAAATATATACGCTTTTTTTGCTAATTGTGAGCATTGTACAACCCAAAAAACAGTCACAATAATGACCAAGTTAATAAACTCAGTCGCCAAACCATAAGTATTTTTATGTAAATCTTGAAGCGGATAATTAACTAAACAGTAAATACAAAAAATAACAATATAAGAAAGTAGGCCAAGCATTAACAGCTTGTTTAACCAAGTAATATGCATAAAGCGGCTTAGCTTTAAGCTAAGCGTATCGGGAGTCATCATCTAATCTACAGCCATAATAAGCTAACATTTCAAATTTTTCTGTCCAACATGCAAAAGTGCGGTGCACAGAAAAGCTAAACACATTTATATTAAATAAGGGTACTTATTCCCCATGCGCCTAATATTAAAACTGTTAAGCCAACCATCGCCTTTGTTTTATGCTTACTAATGACACGCTCAGCTTCATTACCTGCATAATAAACAATAATAGCCAGACCAAAATAGCGAATAGAGCGCGCAATTGCGCTAGCAAGTAAAAATAACCATATTGAATATTTAGTCGCCCCCGCTGCAAGCATCGCTATTTGAAACGGAATAGGCACAATGCCCAGCGTTATAACAAACCAAAAACCCTGATCTTGCATTTTTTGTTTAACGCTCTCAAATTGCTCAGGGCTCGAAAGTGTATTAATAATCCAATCACCAACTGCATCAAATAAGTAATAACCAAGCGCGTAACCAAACAATGCACCCACTACACAGCCCAAGGTCGCCATTAATGCTATAAGCCATAGCTTTTCACGACGTGCCTGCATTAACGGCACTAGCACCGCTTCAAGCGGAATAGGCACTATTGTGGACTCTAAAAACGACGCCACTGTAATTCCCGTAAGCATGTGTTTAGAATCTATAAACTGACGTGTTTTTTGTTTAAGCTTTTTTTGAATCACCATAATAATCTCCTTTTAGGCTATGATTTCTTTTGAATCATAGATATAGCGCTATAGTTTAGTTTTTTATAATTACATATTGAGGTTAATACACGCTGAAATATTGACTCTTATTTTAAGTTCTTTAGGTTAACAAAATAGTAATATTTATAAGAATATTTTATTATTTACCAATACCGTTAAATTCCCCTATCACAGTAGTTATTAATTTATGCAAAGTGCGCGTTTTATTCCTTTTAGAAAGCAAGATATTATCAATATGTGTAGCGAAGAGCTTAAAAGCAGTACACAACAAGCATCGTTTAAACAATTTTGCGACTTACTGGCTAGCCTTATTCATTACGATTACCACTCAATACTTGAGTCACTTAAAAACAATTACGCACCCTTTGATCCTAATAGCGACACACGATCTTTAGCCCCCGTATCAATTGAACAAAAAGCACAATGCCAACACGATTTCGCTAAAGATTTTGCTAAAGTGTTAAACGCAGCTAATTTTGAAGTGATCACCAATGAGGACTTACAAGATGCATTAAACGAAGAGTCGTTGTTTAAAGTGCGCCTTGAAGTTGAATTTGATGACTTTGAAGAAGTGGTATTTTATCGCCGTGGCGAGTCGCAACTCACTGAAACCATTACCAGCTTTTGGGGCTTGCGTAAAAAGCCACTGCACTTTACTAATTACGACCGTGTTGCCGTGTTTATTCGCTTTAAAGATAGCGCTTATTTTTCAGCTAAAAATAAAACGCCTCTGGGGTTTGAGCCAAGTTCAACCATAGTAAAGCTGTTTCAAAATGTGCCAAAGGCCGATCTTGAAATGCTATTTCCTAATAGCGAAGTACGCATGCGCCCTATCGATAAGGTTATTATTGGATCGTCTGCTTTAGTTGGCGGTGCAGTGGTACTTATAACTAAATTGGGTGCATCAATCGTATTATTACTTGCTCTATTTGCTTTTTGGGGTGGCTTTAGAAGTGAAGCCGTCGAAATGACTCAACAACACTTTATTACCTTTGCTATTGGTATGGGCGTATTTGGCAGCTTTATTTTTAAAGAATGGAGTAAGTTTAAAAACCGTAAAATAAAATTTATGAAAGCCCTAAGCGATAACCTCTACTTTAAAAACCTCGATAATAACGCGGGTGTTTTTCACACGCTTATTGACGCCGCCGAAGAAGAAGATATAAAAGAAGCCCTGCTTGCGTATACCTTTTTACTAAAATCAGAAAGCGGTTTAACCGCCCAAATACTTGATGAACAAATAGAGCATTGGTTTAAAAACAAATACCAGTGCGATCTTGATTTTGAAATTAGCGACGCACTTGAAAAGCTGGTACGTATGCGTTTGGTAACGTGTAGTAACGAAATAGAGAGTGATAAAGTGTATAGCGCACTGAGTTTAGAACACGCAAAAACGATATTAGATGAGCGTTGGGATAATCTGTTTCAATATAGTTAACCTAAACTCTGATTAATTAGTTAAAAAAAGCAGCTGTAAGTACAGCTGCTTTTTTGATTACATTATTAATAGCTAATACTTAAGCTAATTCAGCTTCTGCTTTTTTAGTAAATTTAGAATGTACTAATTTATAAAGCGCAGGCAATATTAATAGCGTTAGTAAGGTTGATGAAATAATACCGCCAACAACAACCGTTGCTAGTGGTCTTTGTAGCTCAGCGCCTGTACCAGTATTTAACGCCATAGGAATAAACCCTAAGCTTGCCACTAACGCTGTCATTAATACTGGACGTAGGCGCGAAAGTGCACCGATTTGTATTGCATCTATTAAACTAAGCCCATCGGCTCTTAATTGTTTAATAAACGACAGCATAACCACACCGTTTAATACGGCAACACCACTTAGTGCGATAAATCCAACGCCTGCCGATATTGATAATGGCATGTCGCGCAGTAATAACGCAAGTACACCACCCGTTAATGCCAATGGCACACCACTAAATATAATCAATGAATCACGAAGCGATCCAAAGGCGCTATACAGTAAGCCAAATATAAGCAGTAAAGTGACTGGCACAACCAACGATAATCGCTTACTTGCCGATTCTAATTGCTCAAATGTGCCGCCGTATTCAATCCAATAACCACTTGGTAAATTAAGATCTGAATTTAAAGCCGCCTGCGCATCACTTACAAAGCTTGCTAAATCGCGCCCTTCTACGTTTGCAGTAACAACTACATTACGCTTACCGCTTTCACGGTTTATTTGATTAGGTCCTTTATCAATACTAATTGTTGTCACTTCGCCAAGCGGTACAAATGCAAGATCGGGGTTAGCACTTTTTGGCACTGCCACCGGTAAACGAGCAAGCTGTGTTATATCGCTCGACCAACGTTCATCTAAACGCACTAATAACGAAAAGCGTTTATCGCCCTCAAAAATAATCCCGGTTTGTACACCGCCTACCGCAGCACTTACACTTTGTTGTATATCGGTTACGGTTAAACCTAGTAGCGCCATATGATCGCGAAGCGGCGTAACCGAAAGCGTAGGCAAACCTTGTATTTGCTCAAGGCGTACATCAGTTGCGCCAGTAATGTTTTGCACCAAGGCTGTGGCTTTTTCACCGTACTGTTTTAATATCGATAAGTCATCGCCATAAATACGAACAGCAACGTCGGCGCGCACACCCGCTATTAACTCGTTAAAGCGCATTTCTATTGGTTGTGTAAACTCATAGTTATTACCCGGTACTTCATTCACTAAATGACGAATTTGTTTAACGAGCTCATCTTTAGATAAAGCAGGGTTTGGCCATTGTTCGCGCGGCTTTAACATTAAAAAGGTGTCGGCAACGTTAGGTGGCATAGGATCGTTTGCCACATCTGGCGTACCAATTTTTGAAAATACTTTAGCTACTTCAGGCTGATCTAATATGGCTTGCTCAAGCTCTTTTTGCATTTGCACAGATTGCTCAATACCGGTGCCAGTAATACGCAGCGCGTGCATAGCAATATCACCCTCATCAAGTTTCGGTAAAAATTCAGCGCCCATGTTTTTAACTTTAAAGCCAAGTGCAATCACTAAAACACCCGCAATACATACCATCACCCACGGTAACTTAAGCGATAAACCAAGTAGCGGTTTATAGCCTTTTTTAATACCGCGCATAACTGCATTTTCGCTCTCACTCACCTTGCCACGTACAAATACCGCAATAGCCGCTGGCACAAAGGTTACCGCAAAAATAAGTGCGCCAACTAATGCTGCAACAACGGTAAACGCCATTGGCTGAAACATTTTTCCCTCAACCCCGCTCAGCGCAAATAACGGTAAATACACCAGCATAATAATTAAAATGCCAAATACTGCTGGGCTGAATACCTCTTTAGTGGCTGC
>NZ_AUTQ01000266.1 GCF_000498095.1 Pseudoalteromonas sp. TB64 | reverse complement strand
TAAATGGCACTGAATGGTACTGCTACCATTCTTTTTTTACTTTTGAAAACTCTTGATAAATACAATGTATCTATCAGAATTTTATTATCAGCTTTTCCAAATTTTTAAAGAGCAAGAGATGTAAAAACTTCTCAAAATTAAACACACTCTATTCTCAGGCGGTTAATGGCCTGATAAAGAATATTTATTTTTAAGAAGTAAGTGGTGGAGCTAAGCAGGATCGAACTGCTGACCTCCTGCGTGCAAGGCAGGCGCTCTCCCAGCTGAGCTATAGCCCCACATATGCTGGTACTTATTGTTTTAACCATCTTCTTAATTAGATAAGAAGTGGTGGGTCTGAGTAGATTTGAACTACCGACCTCACCCTTATCAGGGGTGCGCTCTAACCAGCTGAGCTACAGACCCAAAACAATAAGTGTTGTTCTCTTTACAATAACAATCATCTGTGTGGACACTACGAACAAATAAGTTCTAAATCGTATAAGGAGGTGATCCAGCCCCAGGTTCCCCTAGGGCTACCTTGTTACGACTTCACCCCAGTCATGAATCACTCCGTGGTAAACGTCCTCCCGAGGGTTAGACTATCTACTTCTGGAGCAACCCACTCCCATGGTGTGACGGGCGGTGTGTACAAGGCCCGGGAACGTATTCACCGCGTCATTCTGATACGCGATTACTAGCGATTCCGACTTCATGGAGTCGAGTTGCAGACTCCAATCCGGACTACGACGCACTTTAAGTGATTCGCTTACCTTCGCAGGTTCGCAGCACTCTGTATGCGCCATTGTAGCACGTGTGTAGCCCTACACGTAAGGGCCATGATGACTTGACGTCGTCCCCACCTTCCTCCGGTTTATCACCGGCAGTCTCCTTAGAGTTCTCAGCATTACCTGCTAGCAACTAAGGATAGGGGTTGCGCTCGTTGCGGGACTTAACCCAACATCTCACAACACGAGCTGACGACAGCCATGCAGCACCTGTATCAGAGTTCCCGAAGGCACCAAACCATCTCTGGTAAGTTCTCTGTATGTCAAGTGTAGGTAAGGTTCTTCGCGTTGCATCGAATTAAACCACATGCTCCACCGCTTGTGCGGGCCCCCGTCAATTCATTTGAGTTTTAACCTTGCGGCCGTACTCCCCAGGCGGTCTACTTAATGCGTTAGCTTTGAAAAACAGAACCGAGGCTCCGAGCTTCTAGTAGACATCGTTTACGGCGTGGACTACCGGGGTATCTAATCCCGTTTGCTCCCCACGCTTTCGTACATGAGCGTCAGTGTTGACCCAGGTGGCTGCCTTCGCCATCGGTATTCCTTCAGATCTCTACGCATTTCACCGCTACACCTGAAATTCTACCACCCTCTATCACACTCTAGTTTGCCAGTTCGAAATGCAGTTCCCAGGTTGAGCCCGGGGCTTTCACATCTCGCTTAACAAACCGCCTGCGTACGCTTTACGCCCAGTAATTCCGATTAACGCTCGCACCCTCCGTATTACCGCGGCTGCTGGCACGGAGTTAGCCGGTGCTTCTTCTGTCAGTAACGTCACAGCTAGCAGGTATTAACTACTAACCTTTCCTCCTGACTGAAAGTGCTTTACAACCCGAAGGCCTTCTTCACACACGCGGCATGGCTGCATCAGGCTTGCGCCCATTGTGCAATATTCCCCACTGCTGCCTCCCGTAGGAGTCTGGGCCGTGTCTCAGTCCCAGTGTGGCTGATCATCCTCTCAAACCAGCTAGGGATCGTCGCCTTGGTGAGCCATTACCTCACCAACTAGCTAATCCCACTTGGGCCAATCTAAAGGCGAGAGCCGAAGCCCCCTTTGGTCCGTAGACGTTATGCGGTATTAGCAGTCGTTTCCAACTGTTGTCCCCCACCTCAAGGCATGTTCCCAAGCATTACTCACCCGTCCGCCGCTCGTCAGCAAAGTAGCAAGCTACTTTCTGTTACCGCTCGACTTGCATGTGTTAGGCCTGCCGCCAGCGTTCAATCTGAGCCATGATCAAACTCTTCAATTAAAAAGTTTTATG
>NZ_AUTQ01000265.1 GCF_000498095.1 Pseudoalteromonas sp. TB64 | reverse complement strand
CGGCTACGCCTTGTTCGTCAAAACGCGGTGATGATTGCTCTCCCGACATTTGCGCTTCGCCAATAAAGTACACATCCCCCATACGGGCATTGGTAGTACTTAAATCACCCGACATTAAATCCATAAAGTTACTAGCAACTGGGTTTCCATCGCTATCTAGCTGTGCATACACAGAGCTGCCCCAATCCACTAACGAGAGCGCATCAGTGTTTGCATCCCATACTAAGTTTGAAGGCTTTATATCACCATGCACTATAGGTTGCTGGCTAATGCCATTTTTATGATGGCGTAAATCAATTAGCACGTTGCGTAACCTAACTGCTAGCGACATTATTTGCGCCGCACTAAAGCGCCCGGTTTTAAGTGATACTTTTTCAAGGTCTTCGCCAATGGCACGTGCCATCATCAAAATCCCTTGCTTTTTAACGCGTTCAAATGCATAAAAAGTAGGTACTAACGGGTTATTAATTTGCGAAAGCATATACGCTTCATCTTCAAGGCGGTCACGTACACTTTGGGCAAGCGTTATACGGGAAAATTTAAACACCCAAGGTAAACCGTTATCGTCATCTCCTGCAAACACAAAACCAAAAGCACCCGAGCCAATCATTTCAACGTTTTTATAACCCAACACTGTTAACTGCTTAATACAAATGTTAAGCCACTGACGGTGTTTTTTAGCATCATGATGCGATAGCAAATAAACAGATTGCTCTTCGTTGATGTAAAAATTGCGGATTTCTTTGGCTTTCAATGCAAATACTCAAATTAATAAAAACAAAATCGAGTTAATTATTAGTTTTATATAATGAGATTACAATAGCTTGCTAAATAAGTTTACTAATTCAATTGAATCATTCAAATATGTAGATTAAGGAAGTTTACAAGTGCTAGGCTTTCTTGCTTTTAATTTTGTAACTCATGATGACCTATTACTTATAAGTTATTATCAGTAAAGGTCTAAAACTGCCCAAACACGGCATATATGAACCCCCAATAAAATACTGTATATAAAAACAGTAGTGCTTTAATGTGTCACTAAATAGTACTTAATACCATTAATAAAAACCAAAAAACGGTGTGTAATATTAAAATACACACCGCTACTTTACAGTCTAACTATATACAATCGAACTATAAATTGTGTTTTTGCTTATCCTAAACGTTAATCAGGAATACCTACCCAAGTAATAGACTAAGAGGCAAAGTTAATTTGCATATTATCTACAACAGTCATACTTGTAAGATCAATTTTTAAAACTTGTTTTGCAATAGGGTTAGGCGTTTTAATATTTGCAGCATTTCTTGGTCATGATCTTGTTGGCGAGTACGCAGAAATAATACTTACCTTAATCGGTTCAGGGATTATTGTTTATATTCATTTACGTAACTATCAATTGCGAAATAAAAGCCCCTTGTATGCATCCTAATTTTATATATCAGTAAGGGGTTTAAATAATAAAGCAGCTAATACAACTAAAAGCGTATTTGACACTTATATTTCCATACTTTTTACACATTTACGCAGTAATGTGCCACTGTATAAATTGATAATTTACTAAATGCATAAAGGATATAAGTCATGAGGCTAAAAAATTATAATACATTAGCGACAATACTCACTTTTAGCACCCTCGCAATTGGAGGATGTAACGACTCCCCTACTGATTCGAATGACATTAAGGATGTGAGCACAATAGTTAAAGTACCTACTAACGGATTAGACATTTCTATGTTCAGTAAAGAGGCTTTTAGTAAAAAACCTGAAATTGTAGACTGTACAACAATGCAAGGCACTGCAACTAAGTGCTATAAATTTACAACTACAGGTGCCCCTGCGGGTCGTGAACCAGGTCCTTTTTGCCCAAGAACAACTACCGATGGCGCCGATGTTTCGGGAAGCTGGTTTAGTAAAGAAGGAACTGGCGATTTAGTCGATTTAACAGGCGACTTCATCTTGAAGTTAGATGAGTATTATGGTGATGAAAAATGGATACTTTATGATGCTAAAACAAATAAGATCCGTTATACAGCATCAAAAGAGTCATGCTCTGGTGCAGCCCGCCCTGATGTTGAAGAGCAATACAAACAAAACTGTATAGAGTGCGAACTTGCCTATCTTGATGAAGACTTTTCTTTAACTTATCTTATTCCTCTGAGCCCTATACCGGCATCTCAAACAGGTAGGCTACGTACAGTAGGTATTGCACTTGATGGCACCGAACTTTCGGGTCCTGCACCAATAAATGCAATTTTAGAAAGCTACACTATTGCAGCTTTTGATGACTGCGGCGGGCATATTAATTTACATCAGGGGTATCATTATCACTCTACAACAGGATGTACCGATACACCAACAAGCGAAGACGGGCATGCCGGATTAATAGGCTACGCTATTGATGGCTATGGGATTTATGCAATGAGAGATGCACTAGGTAAAGAAGAGTCTCTTGATGAATGCCGAGGTACTACAGATACAACTCGCGGTTATCATTATCATGCAGCAAGCCCAAGCGAAAATATGTTTATTGGTTGCCTTCATGGAGAGTCAATAAAAGAAGCTGGCGGACCGCCTGATGGGGCTAAAGATAGCCCTAAAGATGGTGGACCTCCTTTGGGCCATAGCGCCCCTCCTAAAAACGAAGGCACCCAATAATGATACATAAACAAATAAAATATTATTATTTACTTACTGTGAGCACTTTATTGCTAGTAACAGGGTACGTTAGTGCACATTCTGGGCCACTCAACAAAATTGCCATACAAGCATGCAGCGAAAAACAAAAGTCGCAATCATGTCAATACCAAAACGGTCACAACAATCTATACATAGGTAGCTGTCAGTACATGGCAGATGATTTAATGTGCGTAAGAAACCAGCCAATTAAAAAGGTAGATAAGGAGAAAGATAACTCCATACAAGAGGTAGGTGAGCACAAACACACTCATAATACATAATGAAAAAATACATATTAAGTAGGCGAGAAATAAAACGGTATAAGCCTGATTATGTTGTACCGTAATCTATAGTTTTTAAATAATAGTTATGTTTAGTTAATAAGCGCAGTTTTAATAACTGCGCTTATATAGATAAAAATAATGAGATCTATAAAACAGACATTAATCTCTCAAGGTTCACATCTATTTATTAACCTCTCTGCATACAACCTGACCTCTTCAGGTAGCATATCCGTACTAAAGTCTGTAATACCTGGTCTTAAAAAATCGAGCATAAGTGTCCCTCTAAACTGTTCAGAACCATTCCATGCTTCATGTTCAACCATATCATCAAAGATCAAACATTTACCTTCTTCCCAGTAACGAGTTTCACTTCCAACTCTTAATTTACATTCGCTTGGTACAACTAAGCCAAGATGAAGTCGATACACACTTTCAGCCCACCCTACATGTAGCTCTATATGGGTCTTTGGCGCCAAAAGTGAAAAACCAGCAAGGGAAACCCCATCAATACTTTGAATTAACCTAGCAGTTTCAGGGCATTTTTTACATGCACTCTCAATTGGGATACCGAGCGCATGTAAACCAAAAACACTCCAGCCATATCCATGCATTTGTTGCTGAATCCAAGGATCAAACACATCATTCGAAAGTGAGTGAAATTCGTCACGAATTTTCTCCCAATTTACCTCAAGTTCAGAAACAAAAGGAAACCGAGAAATTACATTAGTTCAATGTCACCTAAAAACAAAATGTTAAGGCATTATATACGGCAACATTGGCGTATTAAAATAATCAACATTATGTTTTAGATGTTGATTTCAAAGTGGATAAATCAAAAATAGCGCTAGAGGCTACAGTTGAAATATCGCTTTATAATGAATATTTTGAGGTAGAGAGAATCTGGGGCACCCAGTCAACGTAGTAAAATACAAGAGGCTGGTTGAAGTTATTATTATCGAGAGAGAGCATTCTTTAGGTTAAAAATAAATCAAAGCATGTTCCCGCCCTAATCAGCATTCAACAATAGATTTCTAAAAAAGCCGTAGCACTCAAAAAGTGCCACAGCTTTCAACCAGAATAAATTTTAAGTTAACTGCTATAAAGCATTCTCTAGCTGTGGCAGTACTTCAAATAAATCTGCGACTAACCCGTAATCTGCAACTTGAAAAATAGGTGCGTCTGGGTCTTTATTAATCGCGACAATTACTTTTGAGTCTTTCATACCCGCTAAATGCTGAATAGCACCGCTAATACCTACTGCAATGTATAAATTAGGCGCTACAATTTTACCTGTTTGACCAACTTGCATGTCGTTAGGTACAAAGCCTGCATCAACCGCTGCGCGCGACGCACCAATCGCAGCACCGAGTTTATCGGCAATACCATTAAGCAAAGCAAAGTTTTCGCCGTTTTGCATACCACGACCACCCGATATAACCACCGTGGCAGCCGTAAGCTCTGGACGTTCTGACTCTGTTTGTTCAACACTTACAAAGCTACTTAATTGTGAATCTGACACAGTATCAATATTAGTAACAACCGCTGCTGATTGCTCACCTTGTAAATCAAAGCTACTTGCACGTACGGTAATTACTTTTTTACTATCGAGTGACTTAACCGTTGCGATTGCATTTCCTGCATAAATAGGACGTTTAAATGTATCGGCGTCCACTACTGCAATAATTTCAGAAATTTGCGCAACATCTAATAACGCAGCAACACGTGGCATAAAGTTTTTGCCTGTTGTCGTCGCACTTGCAACAATGTGACTGTAGGTATCGCTAAGTGATAAAACTAAATCTGTCATGCTCTCAGCTAACTGATGTTCATAAACGCTATTGTCAGCAACTAAAACATTAGCTACGCCTTCAATGCTAGCAACTTGTGAGCTCATTGCGCTTAGGCTGTTACCTGCAATAAGTACATCAACAGGAAAACCCATTTTTACTGCGGCGTTAATAGTTTTTGAGGTTTCTGGTTTTAAGGCACCGTTATCGTGCTCTGCAATTACGAGTGTTTTCATTTAAATCACCTTTGCCTCTGTTTTTAATTTTTCTACAAGCTGTGCAACGTCTTCAACAATTATTCCTGCTGTACGTTTAGCTGGCTCTTCTACACTTATTAATTGAATACGTGGTGTTAAATCAACACCAAGCGAATCAGCTGCTATTACTTCAAGCGGCTTACGTTTAGCTTTCATAATATTTGGCAGTGATGCGTAACGAGGCTCGTTTAAGCGTAAATCAGTTGTAATAATTGCAGGTAGATTAAGTGCCACCGTTTGCAGGCCGCCATCCACTTCGCGGGTTACGTTTACTTTGCCATTGTTAATAACCACTTTTGATGCAAATGTACCTTGCCCACGATTAGTAAGCGCAGCAAGCATTTGACCTGTTTGATTATTATCTGAGTCGATTGACTGTTTACCTAAAATTACAAGCTCAGGAGATTCTTGTTCAACAATTTTAGCCAAGAGCTTTGCAATATGAAGTGACTCGAGCTTTTCATCGGTTTCGATGTGAATTGCTTTGTCGGCGCCCAATGCTAATGCTGTTCGTAATTGCTCTTGCGACGCTTTTGGACCAATAGTTACTGCAACAACTTCACTGGCTGTACCAGCTTCTTTAAGGCGTATTGCTTCTTCTATCGCTATTTCACAAAACGGGTTCATTGCCATTTTTACGTTAGTTAAATCAACGTCTCTGTTATCACTTTTAACACGAGCTTTTACGTTGTAATCAATCACTCTTTTTATTGGTACGAGAACTTTCATAGGAACTCCATAATAATTTAAACCTACAAGCTGACGCTCACGTCAACTTATTTATTTTATGAAATTAGACTACTTCCTGTTGACGTAAACGTCAACCTAAAATAACCTTTAACTATTCACAGTCTGTAACGTTTAATTTGCAAGGTTAAAAGTAGGCTGTACACCTTATTTAAATGTGTAGTAAACATTCGAATAAGTCCGTCATAGATTAAGAGGTTATTATGGTCGAACGTGAAACCATGGAATTTGATGTAGTTATTGTTGGTGCTGGCCCTGCGGGGCTTTCAAGTGCAATTAAACTCGCGCAATTAGCACAAGAAAAACAACAAGAGTGCATGATTTGCGTAGTCGAAAAAGGTTCTGAAGTGGGTGCACATGTACTCTCTGGTGCCGTTTTTGAAACCAAAGCTTTAGACGAACTGCTACCAAATTGGCAGGAGCTTGGTGCCCCTGTTACGACCAAAGTAACCAACGATGAAATTTATTGGTTTAATAACGAGCAAAAAGCGACATCAATCCCCCACTTTGCTACGCCAAAAACATTTCATAATAATGGTAACTACATTGTGTCTATGGGTAACGTATGTCGATGGCTTGCAGAGCAAGCTGAAACGTTAGGCGTAGAGATATTCCCAGGGTTTAGTGCTCACTCTTTAATAATTGAAGATAAAGCAGTAAAAGGCATTATTACTGGCGATATGGGTGTCGACAAAGATGGTAATGAAAAAGACGGTTACATGCCTGGCATGGAACTTAGAGCAAAATACACGATTTTTGCTGAAGGTTGCCGTGGTCATTTAGGTAAGCAACTAATCAATGAGTTTGCACTTGATGCGGATTCATCACCGCAGCATTACGGTTTAGGCTTTAAAGAAATTTGGCAAATAGATGAAAGTAAGCATGAGCTTGGTAAAGTTGTTCATGGTACAGGTTGGCCACTTAGCGGCGATACTAACGGTGGTGCATTTATGTATCACAGTGAAAACAACCAAGTTGTTGTTGGATTGATTATTGATTTAAATTACTCAAACCCACATTTAAGCCCGTTCGATGAATTTCAGCGAATGAAGCACCATCCAGTATTTAAAAACGTCCTAGAAGGTGGCGAACGTATTGCTTACGGCGCACGTGCTATTACTAAAGGTGGCTTACATTCATTACCAAAAATGCATTTTGCGGGTGGCTTAATTGTTGGTTGTGATGCAGGCACACTTAACTTTGCAAAAATTAAAGGTAATCACACCGCAATGAAATCGGGAATGATTGCCGCTGAGATTATTTTTGAAGCATTGCAAAATGAGTTGGCAAATACCGATTTAACTCATTATCAAACTGCGTTTGAGAAATCGTGGGCATATAAAGAGTTATATCAATCTCGTAACTTTGGCCCTGCTATGCACAAATTAGGTAAGTTTATAGGGGGTGCGTATAACACGCTTGATCAAAACATTTTTAATGGTGGTTTACCGTTTACTTTTAAAGATAATACACCCGATCACTCTACCCTTGTTGATGCTAACGCCGCTAATAAAATTTCGTACCCAAAACCAGATGGGCAGCTTAGCTTTGATAAACTCTCAAGTGTGTTCTTATCAAATACTAATCACGAAGAGTCACAGCCGTGTCATTTAAAGCTCAAAGATGCGTTAATTCCTATTAACGTAAACTTAGTTAAATTTGATGAACCCGCACAGCGTTATTGCCCTGCGGGTGTTTACGAAGTGCAAGAAATTGAGGGTAATAAAGAGTTTGTTATTAATGCACAAAACTGTGTGCATTGTAAAACCTGCGACATTAAAGACCCGAGCCAAAATATTACATGGGTAACACCGGAAGGCGCTGGTGGACCAAACTATCCTAATATGTAGCTAAATTATGCGCTGAGAAATAACTAATCATCTTTTTTACATATAAATTATAAACATATCCTAAATTGCAGGGGCTTCGGCCTCTTTTTTACGTTATGCTAATAGTAGTTTTAATAAATATGAGTGTTATCTATGCCGTCGTCAAAAGTTGTTTTTCGTTTTTTAGCAGAGCCTACCGATGTAAATTTTGGTGGTAAAGTTCATGGTGGGGCCGTCATGAAATGGATTGACCAAGCAGGCTATGCATGTGCTGCTGGTTGGAGTGGTCATTACTGTGTAACAGTTTCGGTTGCGGGTGTTAAATTTAGACGCCCTATATTAGTAGGTCAAATTGTAGAAGTAGAAGCTAAAATAGCGCATACCGGTAAAACAAGTATGCAAATTTTTATTCAAGTTCGTTGTGGCGATCCAAAAACACAAAATATGGTTGAAACAAATCATTGCGTTATCAGCTTTATTGCTATGGATGAAACGGGCTACCCAATTGAAGTACCTTCATTTTCGGCTGTAACAGATGAAGATATTAAATTAGAAAACTACGCTATAAAAATGAAAGAAATAGCAATTGAAACAGAAAACTTACTTCATACCGTTTAGTTTCTGACTTTGAGTACTGCTGTGTAAAAAACTCATTATGCTTTGTAAAACATACAACTTATTTTAGAGTACTTAATTAAATAAAAGTTCACCTTGATTATAAAACACGCTAAAAGCTGTAAAAACCAATACAAAAGTAGGTTTTTAGCCGTGTTTTTAATCAACTTTGTAATTGGCATGCTCACTGCAAGTAAATAATTGAAGTTTGATTAACTAAATCAAGCATTTGATTATTTTTCTAAAGGAGCTATTCAATGATTAAAACACTTTCTCTTTCAGCTATTGCACTAGCAACACTGGGTTTTAACTCTGCAGCACACGCTGACATTTCTGATTTCGATTCTCCACGTATTTATACTGGTATCGGTTACGGCCAATATTCTTTTGAGTTTGAAGATAGCGATAACGACACTGATTTTGACGACGATGCACAAATGCTTAAAGGTTACGTTGGTGCACAATTTAACGAGTACTTAAGCTTAGAGCTTGCTTATCAAGACTTTGATGAAGTAAGTGATATTAGCAGTAAAGCTGAAGTTGATGGCGTATCGCTTGCCGCACGTTTAGGCTATCCAATAACAGAGAGTTTTTCTGTATACGCAAAAGGCGGTTGGCTTGAATGGGACGCAGATTACACACAAGACTTACCAGTAGGTAGTGTATCAGCGTCTACAGATGGTGGTGATGCATTTTACGGTGCGGGTATTGAATACGCACTTACCACAAATGTTCAATTTCGTTTAGAATATGAACGCTACAAACTTGATGACGACATTGACCCAGATATGGATGTAGCATCTGTATCAGTTCAATACATGTTTTAATTAAACCTTAAAACGCATATAAGAGGTAAGCTTAGGCTTACCTCTTTGCTTTTAGTTACTCTAAATACAAGCTTATAGACCGCACAGTCTAATAATCATCATTTAAACCAGTCAGTCTTTAAGTAATAAACTCACTTACATTAATGCCATAAACGCTAAATACAGGTAGAATAGCGCTCTATTTTATTTGTACCCGAGTACTATGAGCGATTATAACATTTCGGCTATTGGCCATATTCAATCTCCATATAAACAAAAGTTTGCAATACCTAGGCAGCCTCGTTTAGTACCACAAGCCAAAGCTAAACTTATTTTTTCTCCTGATTTTAATCGGGAAGAGTTTGTACGTGGATTAGATGAATTTACTCATATATGGCTGCTATTTCGTTTTCATGAAACAGCTGATAAAGGCTACTCCGCCATGGTACGCCCTCCTCGTTTGGGCGGAAATGAGCGAAAAGGTGTATTTGCTACCCGCGCTACATTCAGACCAAACGCGATTGGTATGAGCGCTGTAAAACTCGAAGGTATTGAGTATAAAAACGGTCAGCTTAGCTTATTACTTGCTGGTATTGATTTACTTGATGGCACACCTATCATTGATATAAAACCGTATTTACCGTATTCAGACTCAATGCCTGATGCAAGCGCAGGCTTTGCCGATACTCGCCCAGAAACAGAAATGACGGTTGAATTTAGCCCTCAAGCAATTGAGTTTATTAATGCGCAAACTCAATACCCAGAGTTACATGACTTTATATCAAATGTGTTAAAACAAGATCCACGCCCTGCTTATAAAAAACAAAAAGAAGAAATGCAAAGCTATGGAATGACCTTATATAACTTTAATATTCGTTGGCAAGTAAATGACTCCCATAACTTGGTAACAAACATAGAAAAAAACTAAATAACTCACTTAGCGCTTTAGTGTAAAAGCATCCGCTGGTAAACTTAAGCTCTATTAAAAGAACATAATTACTCTATTTCGGAAAAAACATGCGTACAAGCCAATATATACTCGCAACACTTAAAGAAACGCCATCAGATGCTGAAATCGTATCGCATCAGTTAATGCTTAGAGCCGGTATGATCCGTCGCGTCGCTTCGGGTTTATACACTTGGTTACCCTCTGGTTTACGCGTGCTACGTAAAGTAGAAAATATTGTACGTGAAGAAATGGACAAAGCAGGCGCTATTGAAATGCTAATGCCTGTAATTCAACCTGCTGATTTATGGGAAGAGTCTGGTCGCTGGAATGAATTTGGTCCTGAGCTGATGCGCTTTACAGACCGCCATAACCGTACATTTGCACTTGGTCCAACGCACGAAGAAGTAATTACTGATTTCGTACGTAAAGAAATAAACAGCTACAAGCAGTTACCAGTAACGTTATACCAAATACAGACTAAAGTACGCGACGAACGTCGTCCTCGCTTTGGTGTAATGCGTGCTCGTGAATTTACAATGAAAGATGCCTACTCTTTTCACTTAAGTGAAGAGTGTCTAGATGCAACGTATCAAGCGATGCACAAAGCTTACTGTAATATTTTTGAGCGTTTAAACCTTGATTACCGCCCTGTTATAGCCGATACAGGCTCTATTG
>NZ_AUTQ01000264.1 GCF_000498095.1 Pseudoalteromonas sp. TB64 | reverse complement strand
ACTGAGCTAAGGGGGAATCGTTTATGGTTGAAAAACTTGGCTCCCCCTCCCCGACTCGAACGGGGGACCTGCGGATTAACAGTCCGTCGCTCTAACCAACTGAGCTAAGGGGGAAGCGCTTGCCTTTCAACGGGGCGAAATATTAATGACCTCACTGCAAACTGTCAACACATAAAAGATCATAAACTAAAAAAAGAAGTCTATTCGGCGTTTTTATGTTCGATCTGTGTGATTTATGGCTTTATTTTGATTTTTTTTAGAAATTTTAATGGAAGAAAATGCGACGTAAATTGCTTTTTGAGTAAATTACTTTTGTGCGTTGAGCAAATAAAACACAATATTAAACTGCTTTGTTAGCAAAAATTACACGTAAAAGACAAAAACTAGCTTTCACTTCTTTTTGGTTTTCGCTTTTTTACCTTTAAAATATAAAAACATTTAAAATCGACTTTGGGTAATTCAAAAATATTAGTCACTATTTAGCGGTAATAAATTTAATTTACGATTTATTATGCAAACAATATTGAAGTTGTTCAAAAATAGCGCAATCAATAACTTGCAGCATTTTATTGGTTAGCGAACTCAGTTAAACAATTGAGTTAGTAAGGCGGATTGATCCAACTAATAGACTTTTACTTTGAGATTGTAAAAATGACATTAATTGATTATCTAAGTTTAATAAGAATTAACTAAAAATGAGACCTCTCTAGAAGCCTTTATAAATGCGGCTTTGAATGAGTTATCCACGGTTTCTGTGGATAACTCTGTTTATGAAACCTTAAGAACATCAGGCGCACTAGAGCTGTAGGGCGCTGCACCGATTTCAAGCTTTTAAATCACTATTTTTATTTCAATATAAAACAATGAGTTAGTGTTTCACCTTTATTCCATGCAACTCGATGAGCAAAATTTTTCGTTACGATAAATCAAAGTATTGCTTTGTGTAAAAAAGCATCAGCAACTGGTGGTTGTTTGTAATAAAAGTTACAAAAATGTATTTTAATTGTTTTTTAGAGCACTAAGCCGTTATTTTAACAAAAATACGTAAAAAGAGGCTTTTACTATTTTTTCGAATCTTTAGTTTGCTGTTTACTTCAAATCTGTTGATAAATCCGTGGCTTGAATTGCCTTGATGCTTTAAAATGATTCGCTCAGTAAAAGAGGCTAATTTATTCCATGCGCGCAATTTCAAAATCTCAGACCCGCCCAGATTTACTAAATGATCCTATCCCTTCAACATTAAAAAAAATGACCATTCCAATGATTTTTGGAATGGTCACTTTAATGATGTTCAATATTGTTGATACATTTTTTATAAGTTTATTAGGAACTGAGCCATTAGCAGCAGTGAGTTTTACATTTCCAGTTACCTTTACCGTTATTAGTTTAGCGATTGGTTTGGGTATTGGTACATCGGCTGTAATAGGTAAGGCACTTGGCAGTAATAAAATTGATGAAGCACGTTTTGACGCAAGCGTATCTATATTGGTCGCTTTTGTTTTAGTGCTTATTTTATCTTTTGTTGGTTATTTATTAATTGATCCCATATTTACGTTATTAGGTGCAGGGCAACAAGTACTGCCATTAATACACGAATACATGAATGTGTGGTTTATCGGAAGTGTGTTTTTAATTACCCCCATGATAGGTAATTCGGTATTACGTGCCAGTGGCGATACCACAACACCGAGTATTGTAATGGGCGGGGCAGGGCTTATTAACGCCATACTCGATCCAATGCTTATTTTTGGTTTTGGTCCAATACCTGCTTTAGGTATTCAAGGTGCGGCTATTGCAAGTGTTATAGCGTGGTCGGTGGCTGTTGTAATTATTTTATATTTGCTAATAGTAAAAAAACGTTTATTAAGCTTAAAAGCAGGCAAGCAAACAGTTATTGGCGCTATTCGTAAAATATTAAAAATTGGTTTACCTGCAGCGGGCGCTAATATGCTTACACCAGTAGCAATGGCAGTAATGACCGCTATGGTTGCACATCACGGTCCGGAGGCTGTAGCGGCATTTGGAGTTGGCAGCAGAATAGAATCTATAGCAAGTATATTGGTACTTGCTTTGTCGATGACACTTCCACCCTTTGTGAGTCAAAACTTTGGTGCAGGTAAATTGTGCAGAGTAAAAGAAGCGTATATTGGTACATTAAAATTTGTAATGATTTGGCAATTCGCTATTTATGTTTTACTCATTGCTTTATCAGGTGTGATCAGCCAATTGTTTGGTAAAGAGCAAATGGTTATTGACGTTATAAAACTCTTTATTTATACCATTCCGCTTAGTTATGGCTTACAAGGTGTGATCATATTATCTAATTCTTCGTTTAATGCTTTACACAAACCAATGAACGCATTGTTTTTAAGTGCTGTGCGCTTATTCATTTTTTATCTGCCATTTGCATATATAGGTAACGAACTCGCTGGGTTAATCGGATTATTTATTGGTGCAGCAATCGGGAATTTATTTACCGCAATGGTGGCATACAAGTGGTTTATAAAAGAGCTTGAGGCTTTGAGCAGTCAATCATTAAAGGAGTGCAATAATTGAGCGATCATTTTCAACTAAAATCACATTTTAAACCTGCGGGAGATCAACCAACAGCTATTAAGCAGTTATGTGAAGGTCTAGAAGCAGGTTTAGCGCACCAAACATTGTTAGGCGCAACAGGTACAGGTAAAACCTTTACCATGGCTAATATTATTAACGACTTAAATCGTCCGACAATAATAATGGCACACAACAAAACCTTAGCAGCGCAGTTATACGGCGAGATGAAAGAGTTCTTCCCTAAAAATGCGGTTGAATATTTTGTATCTTATTATGATTACTACCAGCCAGAAGCCTATGTTGTTTCTAGCGACACGTTTATAGAAAAAGATGCATCAATAAACGAGCACATAGAGCAAATGCGTTTAAGTGCAACCAAAGCACTGCTTGAGCGTCGCGATACCATTATTGTGGCGTCGGTATCGGCTATTTATGGTTTGGGTGACCCTAAATCATACATGAAAATGATGCTGCTTTTAAAAGTGGGCGAAAAAGTAGATCAACGCGACATGCTGCGCCGTTTAGCCGAAATTCAATACACCCGCAACGATATAGATTTTAGCCGTGGCACATACCGCGTACGTGGCGAAGTGGTTGATATATTTCCCGCAGAATCAAGCACTTTCGCTATACGCGTAGAAATGTTTGACGATGAAATAGAGCGTTTGAGTATTTTTGATCCGCTAACAGGTGCAGTCGAAAGACATATTATACGCACCACTATCTACCCAAAAACGCATTATGTAACTCCACGAGAAAAAATTCTGGGTGCTATCGATAATATAAAAGAAGAGCTTAAAGATCGAAGAGCGCAATTACTGAGTGCAAATAAATTAGTAGAAGAGCAACGGGTAACGCAACGTACACAATACGACATTGAGATGATGCGAGAGTTAGGTTACTGCTCAGGTATAGAAAACTATAGTCGTTATTTATCGGGACGTACGCCTGGCGATCCGCCGCCAACATTACTTGATTATTTACCAGATGATGCATTGATGATTATTGATGAATCGCACGTGACCGTTTCGCAAATCGGTTCTATGTACAAAGGCGACAGAAGCCGTAAAGAAAACCTTGTTGAGTATGGCTTTAGAATGCCCTCAGCTATGGATAATAGACCGCTACGCTTTGAAGAGTTTGAAGCCATAGCACCACAAACAATTTATGTATCTGCAACGCCAGGTGATTTTGAGTTAGAGCGTTGCGTAGGCGCAATAGCGGAGCAAGTTATTCGACCAACAGGGCTACTCGATCCCCTTATTGAAGTGCGCCCAGTGGCTGATCAAGTTGATGACCTACTATCTGAAATTTACAAAAGTGTAGAGAAAGGCGAACGCGTACTTGTAACTACATTAACCAAACGTATGTCTGAGGATTTAACAGACTACTTAAGTGAGCATAATGTAAAGGTACGTTACTTACATTCAGACATTGATACGGTTGAACGAGTTGAGATTATTCGTGATTTACGTGCTGGAGTGTTTGATGTGTTAGTGGGCATTAACTTACTTCGAGAAGGCTTAGATATGCCAGAAGTGGCGCTTGTAGCAATACTTGATGCAGACAAAGAAGGCTTTTTACGCTCTGCACGCTCAATTATTCAAACCATTGGTCGCGCCGCTCGTCACTTAGATGGTCGTGCTATTTTATATGGTGATAGAGTCACAAAATCGATGGCTAAAGCCATGGATGAAACAGCACGCAGACGCGAAATTCAGCATGCATATAATATTAAACATGGTATTGAACCGCATTCATTAGCCAAAAAAATCCTCGATGTGATGGATGTAGGCGAAGAGGCTGCACCAAAAGATAACCTGAGACTTATTCGTAAAGAGTCTAAAAAAGTACTCAGTGCAAAAGAAATCACAGTTCAAATTAAGCAACTCGATAGCAAAATGCATGCGTATGCGAGCGATTTAGAATTTGAAAAAGCGGCTTCTGTTCGCGATGAAATACATGAACTACAACAACAGTTGATTAATTAAAAATGACATCTGATTTTACTCCAATTATTACAGCGCTAGCTGATGCGCCGATTTTAAATAATGAACTTTGCCGTGTTTTTCATGGGCGTGGACATACGGTTGAGGCATTAAGCCATATTAACGTAGACTTTTACCCGCCGAGTTTATTTTTAGTGTCTTATGATGAAATTGACGAGCTAACACTTAGCGAATTAACAAGTGTTGTATGGAAGTGGGCGCAAGCACATCATCCCGAACTTATTACATCGCTTGTGTACCAGCAACGCGCCGGTGTGCAGAGCCAAAACCAATTAGTGTATGGTCAGTTACCTGTTCAGCATGTTGTAAACGAAAACGGTATTCGCTTTTTGGTTGATTTACAGAACCGCCAAAATACTGGAATATTTCCGGATATGCGCAGCGGCCGTGAGTTTGTTATGGCTAACAGCAAGCACGGTAAAATACTTAATTTATTTTCGTATACGTGTGGGTTTTCGCTTGCAGCAATGCAAGGTGGTGCTGATCATGTAATGAACATGGATATGAGCAAAGGTGTACTTAAAGTAGGCAAAAAAAACCATCAGCTTAATGGTTTTGAAAGAGGCGTAAGCTTTTTACCACACGATATTTTAAAGTCGTTTGGTAAATTAAAAAAAGCAGCTCCGTTTGACTTAATTATTGTTGATCCGCCAAGCTTTCAAAAAGGGAGCTTTATTTTAACTAAAGACTATCAAAAAGTGCTGCGCAGATTGCCAGAGCTATTAAGCGATACAACAAAGCTACTGCTTTGTGCAAATAGCCCAGAGCTTAGCGAAGATGCATTTAAAGCACTTATTACAGAGCATACACAAGGTGCCATTGAGTTTGTTGAGCGCTTGGCACCAACAGCACGCTTTATAGAAATAGACAGCGATAGAAGCTTAAAAGCGCTGGTCTATAAAACGTCACAAACAACTGATTAAATGAAGCTCAGTAAACGTTTATCAGCTATTGATTCGTTAATAGCACAACCAACCGATATTGTATGGGATTGCTGCTGTGACCATGGTTATTTAGGTTTAGCGTTGTTAAAACGAAATGCCGCTAAAAAAGTTATTTTTGTAGATATAGTGCCCACTCTAATGGCGGATTTAGAATCCTTACTTATGCGTGTTAGCGCCCAGCAAAATTCTCATTCAAGCAGCGAGCAGTGGCAAGTAATGTGCAAAGATGTTGGTCGTATTTTACTTGGCAAAAATATAAAGCAGACCGTTGTTATTGCTGGTGTAGGCGGTGAGTTATTATTAAAACTCGTGCAACAAATAATCGCAAATAACAGCATTGAAAGCGTACAAAACACGCGCTTTATTTTGTGCCCAGTACACCATACTTATGACGTAAGAGTAGGGCTTAATATGCTGGGTTTAGGTTTGATAAGCGAGCAACTGGTTTGCGAAAATAAACGTTTTTACGAAATTATAGAAGTCAGCTTTAATAGCAACACAAAAGTAAGTTGCACAGGTTTACACATGTGGGATTTCACAAATAAAGAACACATAACCTACAAACAGCAATTACTAAATCACTATAATAAAATGCTCAATAAAGATGAAGTTTATTATCAAAAAGTTATAACAGACTATCAAGGATTAGCCGATAGTTAAAAAAGCCTAAAATAAAGGCGTTGGTGTGATCTAATTACGACAGTGAAGACGTAATATGATTAAAGTTAATATCTTGCTTAAGCAAGTTTATTTGGTTAATTTATGTCAGATAATAATAGTTACTTACAGTCTTTACTCAGTAATGAGCAAAAATGGCAACATAGCTACGAGCAGCCAATTTCTTATGCGCCTGTTGTGCAATTGGCAAATAATAGCTGGGTGGTGCCTCAACATTTTTTACGTTATAAACACACTTTAAATAGCGTAAACGAAGTGCTCGATAGCATTGAATTTTCGACACACTTTAGAGTGCTTGCTGCACAAAAGGGTGACGAAATTTATCTGCAAGTTGCAGTACTAAGCCCTGACAACTATCAAAAAGGTGTTTCTCAGAGCGATATAAAAGCAAAAAAATTGTTGTTTGGCAGACGTTGGATTGTTGAAGAAAACTTGCCTACCTCGGAACTTATTCAAACTGCATTTTTAGCACTTAAAGTGGCCCGTGAGCACGAAGTGAGAGAGCTTTTTCAATATAAGCACGCAAATCATGTAAGCACGCCATTTAATAATCACCACGATTTGCCGCTAATGGCTCAAAACCCTGAGCTAATTAACAGCGACTGTAATGACATGCAAACCATTGCAGATGTTGTTAAACGTATTGTTTTTGCGGGTAAAGAAATTGTTTTAAAAAGCCAGAATATGATCACGGCTGAGCAGTATTTATATACGGTTGAGCTTTTATGCCAAGACAGCCAGTTAAGCGAGTTTAACCAAAAAACGATTGCATTTTTAACCAGTGATCAAACTGCTAACAGCTTTTTACATGCTTTAATTGCAGCACTAGTCAATGCAAGCAATGAATACGTTAATGAGCAGTTTAAGTACCAAGGCTTTGCTCGGTTTAGTAAACACGTAGCGGCTGAGCAAATAGGTGCTTTAAGCGTTGCCATGCGCTCTCCAAGTGCAATAGGGCTTTGCTCATTAGGGAAGCAGCACGCTAACCAGTTAAATTTTGAAATAGACAGTGGGCGAGCGCCAGAAGGGTGCGGACAAGCTATTGGCGGTTTTTTAGCTGCTCATGGTATAGAGCAACCAGAAAACGCACATTTGTACCCAGGTTACTTATAAGTTTGCACCTAGTGCAAACTTATTAAAACATACAACTAAAGCTTATTTATTTCTTGTTTCACGTTAAAGCTTGAATCGGTAACTATAGCTTCAAGCGTTTGTACACGCTCTTTTAATGCAAGTACTTGTGCTTTAGTCTCAGCTAACTCTTTATTAGCATCACTGTTATTGTTTTGCATTTTATGTTTAAACTCAAGATGCTTTTTATACATATCGTAAACCACACCTGAGCCAACCGAAATTAGCACTATTAAAACAATCATCGTAGTTCCAGACATAATCACATTCCTCATTTTATTTATTCGTTTATATTTAAAGTATAACCTTTAAGCACTTTTGATAAAGCTGACAATTGTAACTTAATTTGTATGGTCAGTTTAAGCTCTTGATTGTGGGTTGGCAGAAGCTGTTATTTTTAACGTTCAAATTGATTTATAGTTTACAGCGTTCATCATTTATACACTTGTAATATTGTTTAATGTTCGGCTAAACATTATGTAATAAATTAAATAAATATTTTATAACTAATACAGTGAGTTGCTATGTTAAATAATAAAATTCCACCCGTTATTGTTGTGCTGTTTTTTGCTGGCATAATGGCACTTATCGCGCACTACAGTATTATTGATTTTACAGCGTTTATTACCTATTTAGCTTTGAGCTTTTTAGCAATAGGGAGCGTGTTATGTATTGCGGGTGTATTGAGTTTTAAACTTGCTAAAACAACAGTTAACCCAAGTAAACCAGAGCAAGCATCAAAGCTAATTACGAGCGGGATCTATCGGCTCTCTCGTAATCCTATGTATGTTGGGCTTGCCTTTATTTTAGTAGGGTGGGGCATTTGGCTAAGCTCGTTGTGGGCACTGCTTTGCGTTGCAGGGTTTATTGCGTACTTAACGTTTTTTCAAATAATGCCAGAAGAGCGTGCTTTAACTAAATTATTTGGCAAAGAGTATATTACCTATAAAGCAAAAGTTAGGCGCTGGTTATAAGTTTACAGCAAAAAATAAAATAAATAAAAAAGGCTATCAACGATAGCCTTTTTGAGCAAATAGCAATAAAGCTGGCATTGCATCAAGTAATTCTAACGCACTTGGCACCATTAAAAGCAGTACGACCGACGCCGACTGCTTAACCTAGTTTGGCGACAGCGATTTTGACTACGATGAGTTTGGTAATCAAATACGCGAAACTGGCAAAGGTATTAAAACCCTTCGTGAGTACAACGCATTTAACCAATTAAGCTGTTTTAACAATAATGGCACGCTCACCCAATACGATTACGACCCACTGGGCCGCCGTATAGCAAAACACACCGAGCACGGTAAAATTGACTACATTTGGGATAACGACCAGTTAATCGGCGAATGTCAACACGGTGAATATACGTGGTATATAAACTTACCAAATCAATTTCATCCAGTAGCACTGATTAAAAAAGGCGAGGTGTATTACTATCACCTAGACCAACTTAATACCCCACGTTTTGTAACAAACAGCAGCGCACAAGTGGTGTGGGAAAACCAAGCTGATGCATATGGTTATGAAGAGCCAAAACTAGAAGCTGAATCAACTGTAAATAATACCTTTACTCAGCCAATTCGTTTTCAAGGACAGTATTTAGACGAGGAAAGCGGCTTACATTACAACCGCTACCGCTACTACAGCCCCAAGCAACAACGGTTTATAAATCAAGATCCGATAGGGTTAGTGGGTGGGACAAACCACTATCAATATGCGCCGAACCCGGTTAACTGGGTAGATCCGATGGGGTTGCTGTGTAAAAATGGTGAAAAAACATTAAAAAACATGTTGGGCACCTTGGTAGGTAATGGTTTTGATGAAGAAACCGTTGAGGCTATTTATAAAATTGCAATAGCATGCACTCCTATTAATAATAAAGATATATCTACGATTAATTATGTAATAGAAGGGGGGGTAAATCGAAAAACCCATGAATATAGTTTTGAAAAACTTCTCCCTGAAGAAAATAAAATTATAATAACAAGAGAGTTGCCATCAGGTACAAGGATATCGCAAACCGTCAGTATAGAAGACTTTGCTCAGCAGCATATTGATAACAATGAAAAAGTAGCCAACATCCATTGGGGGAAAATCTTAGAAAAAGAACATGAGGTTGCAAAACCAAGCCCTGAAGAAATGGAAAATGCTCATGCTCACCATATCGTTTTCAAAGAAGGGAGTGGTAAGCAAAAAGAGTGGGTGCTTAAAAGCAAAGCTATTTTAGAGGAGTATGAAATTGATTGGCTTAAAGGTCCTGAAAATTTAGTCTGGGCGCCAAACATCGAAGGATTACATACAGAAGAAATGGCTAAGATGGTTTATGAAGAGCTAGCTTATGCCCATAAAAAGTATAAAAGCAAGAATAAAGTTATTAAAGCACTGCGTAAGTTAGGTGAGAAAGCTGCTAAACACACGAGAGGAAATAAATATTGAATAATTCACAGTTAATGGAGCAAGCCGTTAAACTAATGCTGAATGATGAAGCGGAAGTTTTAGAAAATTTATTAATCAAGCACACTTTTCTACTAGAAAGTAAAAGTCCAAGTGGAGAGAACTGGCTGCATGAGGCTTCTCAAGAAGATAATCTGAATGTTTTGGAGATGTTTACAAAATTTTTTGATATTGAAAGTACAGATGATTCTAATCGGACATCATTATGCCTTTCAATTATTACAGATGAATTTTCAGCTGCAAAGAAGCTCATCGAGTTAGGAGCAAATGTTAACCACAATGGTTCAAGTTCGCCTTTATCATGTGCTGTTTATAGTCAAAGCAAAGAGCTATTAAAGCTACTGATAGAAAATGGTGCAAATAACGAAAGTAAAGAAGAGCTTATTCGTTATGGTCGTGGTCAAGGTTATAAAAATATAGAAGAAGATTTAAACGAACTTAATTATGTATCAGCAATAACAGAAACGTTTAAAGATAAGTTAAGCACTCATTATGGCGAGCTGACTGACGTACAATGTAAAGCGTCACCGTGTGTTTTGTATTCCAAACAAGCCAAAGGTAAATTTACGGTTTATTCTGACAACATCAGTAAAAATGCAGAAACCCCGTTTGAGATAATGTTTGAAGTAACAAAACAAGGCTTTGATACGGCAGAAGAAGTGCTTACTCAATTATACCCATGGTTATTTGATTGGCTAGCCGTAATAAGCCAAGTAGAGATAGACTTAACGCAACGGGTCATAATTATTTCCCGAGAAGTTGAATGCACGCCATATCAAGGTATTGCTTTACTGACTGAAGAGCAAATTAACTGTAACGATACCCTTGTATACATCTACAGACTTTTCCCGCTTTATCAAAAAGAAATCGATTTTGAAAAACAATATGGGACAGCGGCATTATTCAAAAAATTTGAAGAGCAAGGCGTAAGCCAGACTATCTTAAAAACTCGTAAACCAATAAAATAACCAAACAAGTTAGAAATACACAAATCAAAAATAACAAAAAAAATAAACTAGACATCCACTCAAACTTTTGCACTATTACGCTCAAAGTACTACGCTTTATTTAGTGCAAAAAACAAGCAGGGTGTCTTATGGCAATTGCAAGAAAGCGTCAAATAAGTTTGGTTGATACAAAATACTACCACTGTATTTCACGTTGCGTTCGCCGTGCTTTTTTATGTGGCGAAGACCATTTTACTGGTCAATCTTACGAGCATCGCAGAGGCTGGGTTGAAGACAAACTACTTGAATTAGCTAAGATATTTTGTATTGATGTATGCGCTTATGCTGTTATGAGCAACCACACTCATTTAGTACTGTATGTTGATGATAAAAAAGCAAACAGACTACATGATAAAGCGATTGTTATTCGTTGGCATAAGCTTTGTAAAGGCACCGCTCTTACACAAAAATACATACAGGGCGAAAAGCTAAGTAAAGCTGAACTTGTCTTTTTTAACCAAACAGTAAACCAATACCGCGAGCGCTTATCAAGTATCAGTTGGTTTATGCGGTTATTAAATGAAAACATTGCGCGCAGAGTGAACAAAGAAGATAACTGCACAGGACGATTCTGGGAGGGACGATTTACGTCTCAAGCATTATTAGATGAAGCAGCCCTTTCGGCCTGCATGGCGTATGTCGATTTAAACCCCATTAGAGCCAAGATGGCCAAAACGCCAGAAGAGTCAGACCATACCAGTGTCCAAGAACGTTTAACACACGCAAAGGATGGAAAACAACCAAAAAAACTACTTCGCTTTGCAGGCATGCCACGCCAAATAATGTCAAAGGGACTCCCGTTTGAGCTTAAATCATACCTAGAACTTGTTGAATTAACAGGCCGTTGTATACGAGAAGACAAGCGAGGGTATATCGAAAGTACACACTTACCTTTACTGGACAGAGTGAATATCTCCCCAGAAAACTGGTTAAAACTCACCACGCAATTTACACGTGTATTTCATGGTGCAGTAGGCCGACCATCCTCACAAGCACGTTACTGTGAAAATTTAAACCGCAAACGGCGGGCAAATATCAGTAACTGCGAAAAGCTACTCGCATAAAGCTTAAACTACTCAGTAAAACTATTTAGTAATAAATCACAACTGTATCATGCAGTTATTCTCATGTGTGTAATTTAGGTTTAAGAGTGCTAATGGCTTATTCAATGGGTTAAATGAAAGTAATCCAGCAGGAAAGGTAAATTATTAACCTAAAAAGTAGATTTTATGGCACAGTTATACTTTTTAATTAGAGTGGCTGTCTAGTTTAGTGGTCCCAGTGCTAAAAAAGGATGGTTCTTATAGCCGCACTAAAAATAATCCGCAAATTAAGGATGCCTCAGATAAACCAATATATACACCACATCATCAAGATATGAAAAAAATGCAAATGCTTGACTACAAAGTACATAGAAAGTTCCCACATGTTGGTGGGGTAAGTAATGCTAATAGATAATAGTTATTGGAGGAATAATGGATAAATTAAACGATATGTGGAATAAATTAAGTAAGATATCTGAAACTTCCTCAGGGAGTACAGAACAAACTAAATACATACCTAAACTAGAATATTTAGTCGAAGCTCCCTTGCCTGATGATTTTAAACAGTTCTTACTAAAAGTCGGTGGTTATAAGACGGTTCCTCCTGACTCACTTGATAGGTGTTATGTTATTAAATTGCCTAAACCTAAAGGAGGTAGAAAGTCTATAGCTTTAGATTGTTCTTTGACTATAGAAGGTATGATTGAGTCGTGTGATGAATGGGGTAGTTTATTACCACCTAAATCGATATTAATAGAGGCTACTGGGGATGGTAGTAATGTATTTATGAGTATGATTTCTGGTTCTATTGGCGAAATATACTTTATGGAAAGAGATCATTACATGGATTCTGGTGAATTTGATGACTATGAATGCGAAGAAGATGCCTGTGAAGCTTTTGACCCTAAAAGTGGGGTAGTTCCCAATATTTTCTCAAAATTAGCTGATAGTTTTTATGATTTAATTATGGCATTAGAATTAGAGGGTCCCGAATAAAAGCCAATGGGGTCACCCATTAGAAAATCCCGGTCAAGCAGGCAGCTGTGTTTTCTTGATCTTTTTATTCAAAAACCAAGTGTTCTTATTATTTAGACTTGCAAAAGAAATAAACTAGACATCCACTCAAACTTTTGCACTACTACGCTTTATTTAGTGCAAAAAACAAGCAGGTTGTCTTATGGCAATTGCAAGAAAGCGTCAAATAAGTTTGGTTGATACAAAATACTACCACTGTATTTCACGATGTGTTCGTCGTGCCTTTCTGTGTGGTGAAGACCACTTTACAGGTAAGTCTTACGAACATCGACGAGGCTGGGTTAAAGATAAGCTACTTGAATTAGCAACGGTATTTTGTATTGATGTATGCGCTTACGCAGTAATGAGTAACCACACCCATTTAGTACTGTATATTGATGATAAAAAAGCAAGTAGGCTAAATGATAAAGCGATTATTATTCGCTGGCATAAACTCTGTAAAGGCACCGTACTGACGCAAAAGTACATACAGGGTGAAAAGCTAAGTAAAGCTGAACTTATCTTTTTTAATCAAACAGTAAAACAATACCGAGAGCGCTTATCAAGTATCAGTTGGTTTATGCGGTTATTAAATGAAAACATTGCGCGCAGAGCGAACAAAGAAGATAACTGCACAGGACGATTCTGGGAGGGGCGCTTTACGTCTCAAGCATTATTAGATGAAGCCGCACTTGCCGCCTGTATGGCGTATGTCGATTTAAACCCAATTAGAGCGAAAATGGCTAACACCCCAGAAGAGTCAGACCATACCAGTGTTCAAGAACGTTTAACACACGCAAAGGATGGAAAACAACCAAAAAAACTTCTTCGCTTTGCAGGCATGCCACGCCAAATAATGCCCAAAGGGCTACCGTTTGAGCTTAAATCGTACCTTGAACTTGTTGAATTAACAGGCCGTTGTATACGAGAAGACAAGCGAGGGTATATTGAAAGTACACACTTGCCTTTGCTAGAAAGAGTGAATATATCCCCCGAAAACTGGTTAAAGCTTACAACCCAATTTACGCGCGTATTTCATGGCGCAGTAGGTAGACCAACTTCACAAGCAAGTTACTGTGAAAACTTAAACAGAAAGCGGCGATCAAATATTAGCAACTGCGAAAAGCTACTCGCATAAATTAAAAACCATTCAGTAAAATTAAAACTGCAATTATGCAGATATTCTCATGCGCATAATTCAGGTTTAATAGGGCTAATGACTTATTTAATAGATGAAATGAAAGCGACCCAGTAATAAAAGATTAATTCTGAACCTGAAAAGCAAATTTAGTGGCACAGTTTTGTTTGTTCAATTAAAGTGGCTGTCCAGTTTGGTTGACACTAAAGAAAGGGACTCTTCGATGCCAGCAATGAAATTAATCCAATCAGTAGGTATTGGCGGCGTAAATAAGCCAGACGATGTAAAAGCAGTACAAACCGCTTTAAATTCACTTCTTTCCCTCATAGTACCCACCAGAAAACTTACCGTAGACGGTCGTTTAGGCTCACGCCCTGAAAACTCTAAAACAGTAGCGGCTATTAAGTTATTTCAAAGCAAAGTGGTAAATATGGTACGCCCAGACGGGAAAATAGATCCAAATGGACGCACCCATAGAAAAATCAACGAAAAACTCGCGAGTGCAGCAGTATAATCAGAGTGGCTGTCTAGTTTAGATAGCTGTCTAGTTTAGATAAAGAATACAAAAAATATATTAAAGCTAAAGGCGGTCCAAAATATGAACTTGGTGAAACACGACATCATGCAGAGCAACGTGCAGTAAACAGCTTAAAACCAGATGAAGAGTTTGCAGGTTTGAGTCCGACAAAGGATTGTTGTGATAAATGCAGAGAGGTTTTAATCAAAAGTGGTGATATAGAAAAAGTACTAAGAAAATATCAATTCATGAATAAGAAAGATCAAGATAAATATTTAAAGGAGAATAGCTAATGAGAAATACATATTTGGATACGTTACATCAGATAGCACCTAAATTATCCCATAAATTAGCTGTTGCTCTGTCTACTGAATGTGCAATGAGAGCATATATCGCTTGGGAGTACATTGAAGAGCCATCAGATGATTTATACCATGCACTGGAGTTAGCATGGTTATTCGCGTGTACTGGAACGTTAAAATCTGAATATCAACAGGCTTACGATAAGCTACTTGATTTAATTCAAGAGTACAGAGAAAATCCAGATTCAGAATACCATATATTACTTTCAATTATTTCGGTGTTCGAACTTATCTTAACACCAACGATGCAAGAAAAGTGTGTAATTGAATCTTTGACAGCTGTAATTGAAACAGCCAATTGTGTCGACCGCAATAATCAGAAAGAAGCTGAAGATGAAGAGATTAAATTCCAATTATTATTATTGGAAAAAGCCAACTCTTATCAGGGGAATATAATAACAAGGGATATATTTAATAGGCTTGGAGATGATGAATCTGGCTGGGTGAATCGTATATTAGCAGGTGAATAAGAAAAACAACCAACAAAGAGACCTACTTTTATATTTATACAGAACAAATAACAAAGACATATATGGACGCTCCCTTGAAGTCAAGACGAGCCGATGTATAAACATCTAAGTTGATGCTTTTATTCTATTAAAATGCATCCCATTTCACAGTAATGATGCGTCACAAGCTTGCTTAAAAACAAAGGTACTGACATATATTCGAGCTATGTCGTCATGGTTATAATGCGGCATGCTCCTAATGAGCTTCGTACCAGAGGACCTAAAAAATATTCACCCAAACGAGATTAAATATCGAGTCTTTATTTGGTTAACTTTGGCTAGCGTGCGCTTTTTGTTTCATTATAAGTGAAGTACATACAGGATAAGCGTATGTTACGACTTAAGTGCCCAAACACCCACTCGGGTTTTAAAACCTATGTCTTCGACGGGCTGTCTTAAGTCGTAAACTCGGGTGTGATTGGTGTGTAAAATACGCATAATTAAGTATTCTCCTGTGTATTTTGCACAAACAGAGGTGAGTAGAGGGTTTGCTTGGTCAGCAATGTCCACATCAATCGAGCCAGTCTGTGTGCGGTGGCGACCACGACACAATTAAAATGTTTTTTCTCGCGTAATTGATTGGTTGCAGCAATGCGATTTTGTAGCAGCCGTTCGCGTATTTTATGGAGCATGAGTATTCCTTACTGGGCTTCGGTTTTAATAGGAACGAATTTAATATTAGGGTGTAAGCTGGCTTCATAAATAGCAAGCGCATCGTTACTGTCGTTTTTATTACCGCGTACAAAGGGGGTAACGTGTTGTGCAGGAATAAGGTCAACGGTATGACCGTAAGAGGTAAATACTCTCCCCCAGTAGTGGGAAGAATAACAGGCTTCCATAACGACGCGGCACGGTGGGGTATTAGCTAAGAAGGTGTTGAGTTTAGGTCTGTTTAAGCGTTTATTGCACTCTCTTTTATGATTAGGATTAAAGCCAGCGACTTGGAATACATTTTTGCCAAATCAATTGATAATGTGCTAATTTTCATGGTGGACGTTCCCTTTAACTGAGTGTGAGTTAATACCAGTTTGGCGCATTGACGCCGTTTTGGGGAGCGTCCAAATCATTACCCACTTTAAATAGTGGGTGATGATTTACTACTAACATGTTGTACTTAAAAAAATCACAGTGATTTCTATCTTAACTTTCATTCAAGCATTGAGACTGAAACTAAAAAGATACTATTTGAACATTTTTTAGCTTAGGTGGTAGTGCGCTATCAGGAACTGTGAACTCACTTGCAATTGGCATATATGAGGAGTTAAGTAAGTAGTGTCTAAGAATGATGAGGTATTTTTATTATTTCCTCCATGGAAGCTTTTACGTAGATTTCTATTAGTAACAGTTCTTTTACTTTTGGGTACGGTTTATTCAGGAATGACATTGTTAACACAGTATTTTGATACAAATCCTGAGTGGCTGCTAGGCATTTTGTTTTCTGTTGGTATAGCATTTTGTCTTATAAACTTCAAAGTAAGCCAAGGCTCTTATTTTTGCGCAAAAATATTAAAATATTATGCTTTATTTTTAGCTGTGATTTGCTTGCCGTCTTTTATAATTTTAGAAGGTAATGGTTATCACATTGCTACAGTTATCAATATAGCTTTTATGTTGCTCTCGTTTTATTTAATTAAAGGAGAAAAGTACCAAGGTCTTATTAAATATCAATATGATTTTCTTAAGGATATAAAAGATGCCCGAGCAGCGGTTGAAAAAGAAATGGCGAAGGTTCGCCAAAGGAATCGAAAGTAAAGCAATAAAGTCTTATTTATCTTTTCTTTAATTATAGGGGGAAATTGCAGTAACACCCATCCTAATTTTTGTACTTTCTGAAGTTAAAAACTAAATTCCAGTTAGTGTAGACCATGGTAATCGCAACAAAGCGTCGTGTATATTTAAGAGCCCAGCAGCTTTACCGAGAACAAGTGATGTTAATGCCCAGGTCAAATATTGGAAAAAATATTACAATACACCTCTAGGAACAGGTACAGTCCAAGAGTATTTACATAATTGGCAAACATATGGAGTTGACGTATGAATATGAATAAAATTTTTACTTGTGTTTTCTTATTAATCACAAGCCATGTATCTATAGCTTCTGATTGTTTGAGCATAAAAGTAATTGAACCGATTAAAGTTAATGATAAAACTGAGCGTATGCAGTCAATCAAATTTGATAAAGTTAAACTGCTTCATAAAGATAAGTCGGGTATTTGTTTGCCTACTCAAGATACCTATGTTTTAGCTTTTAATGAAGGTGTTCCTTTTATTACGGCACGTTTAAAGGGGCATACACCAGACATAACCTTGATAGAAAAAAATGACAATGACTATGCGTTAATTAAGTATTACGCTGGTAATAAACTACAAGTATTGAAAGGGTATCAACTTATAGGTTCGGAGCTGTATGAACTACCTAATTTTACTTTAAGTAGTAATGTAAGCAGTATCAATATAATTGATGGATTAATTAACGTTGAGAATAATGAGTTAGTTGAAGAAAAGCCGACTAACTCGGTCACACTTTATGATTTTAGTTTATCTGGCGTATTTATTAAGCCTTAGACAGGTTTGAGCTATAACAGCATAACATCAACCCCCATCTTAATTTTTTGTTTAGTTAAGTTGGGTGTGTGATTTAGTTTCATGCAAGGTACGTTACTTTATAAAGCAACTATTGGGTTAACTAAAAGAAATGTATCGGCTGAGCGTAATACTTATGTCCGCAATTTACTTTTAAGCGAAAAATGATTAAAAATACAGTATTACTCACTTTAACTGTTGTATCGAGCACTGCATGTGCAAATATAAAAGAAAATAAAATAGCTCCAACATACAGTTTAGAGAATAAAACTAACGGATATTTTATGGAACCGGAAGTTTTAGAAACGCCGAAGCAGGTTAATGCTTTATTTAGTAAAAACTGGTTTTATTCCTATGAAGTTGTTTTAGATAGTAAGCCAGCTATTAAAGTTGATAGTTGTAAGGTTTTATCTAAGGCATTGCAAGAGGGCTATAAATCAGCAAATTATAAAGATCAGGTCGCGTTAATAGCTACCAATAAAATATGTACCACGTGGGCTGATATGGGGACGTTAAAGTCTTAAAAAGAAAGCTTTTTAGGTTCATTTAAACACAGTGCAGTATTGCCAAAAAAAATGCCGCCTGAGTTGTCTTTAATTATTTCGAATGATGACGAGCGCCGCTTAGCAAAAGCAAGTAGCTGGGAAGAAATGAGCCACATTAAAAAAGTAGAACCTGTAAATGATGACCAAGCTATTTATTACGATAACAGTGGCGGTATTCAAAGATTAACAATAATGGCGAAGGGCGATTATAACCAAGATGGTATTGAGGACATAGTTCTGCATATGGCAAATGCAGTTGAACGTGGTAGTTACTCCTCTTCTTATGGCTATGTGCTAACACGACTAACCGCCGATGCACCTTATACGTTAATTAAGCAGTTTTAATTACTTAGTATTGCAAATATACACCGGCATAAAGCATTCATTTAAACCGTGAGTGCTTTATGTTTACTTATTATGCTTATATTAAAACCAATAATTTAAAGGAATATTTATAATGATTGATTTTGACGTGATTGAGCAAGTACTTGGCTCTAATTTTAGTAATAATGCGATGGGGTTATGCCGTGATTTGTTTAACGAAAACCCTGAGTATCGTTACAATCATAAGTTTAATAAAGCCTCTGTAGTGATGCCAGAAAAAGGCATGTCTGTTACTTTTGAAGAAAGAATGGCCGAGTGCCTGTTTTTTCATTTTGATGGCGATGATGATGCCGATATTACACCGTGTGCACTTGATGTTATTTCTTTAAATAAAAGTTCGACCCCTGATGACGTTAAAAATAAATACAAAGAATATAACGTTGTTGAAGAGCCTTTAAGTGCTGACGATGAACATTCAGCAATAAATAACACGCTTACTTTTATAATTAATAAAATATGTATACGTGCGCAATTTAACGACAATAATAAACTATCTATTTTAAGTGCGATAAAAAACGTCACTAATTTATAACTCCTCTTATTTAAGCTGATTCAAATATGATAAAAAATAACTTTTTTTTGGTTTTTTTGAGCTTTCTCTTATTTTTTATTGCACCGTGTAATGCAACTCAAAGTGAGTTAGGGGTTATATTTAAATGCCAAGCAGATGCACCTAAGCCAATTGAAATTGTTGTTAGTAAAATGAATGGAACATTTAAGTTGGAGACGTTTAATGTTGAAGGAACCAACCTCACCAACTCTATCCGACTTAATGATGTAACTAAGTCGAGTTATCACCGTTTTTTGGTAACAGAGCATAGTATGACTTTTACACAAGCTAATGGTGGAGTCGTAGTAAGCGATTACTATAGTGAAGAGTTTGATATGGTTACAGAGGAAAGATCAGTAACCATACAAAAAAATGGCAAAAAAGACTATTGGACCTGTGATGATTCAAGTTTTAGCAAGTTATCTGCTATTGATGATTTTTAAGTGCAAGCAATATACAAATTGCCTAGATAGAATTACATGTAATAAAAACAGTATTCATGAAAAATTGACTTATTTATATAAAGCACAAGAAAATTGGTTTGCCGTTCTTGAGCATTCACAATATGTTTTTGAAAACAGTAAATTTGAGCATGATAGAAAACATGCAATTAAGCTGATTAAGTTAGGACAGGAAAAATTAAATAAAAAATGTTTATTTAGATGCCAGAAGAGCGTGCATAAAAAAGGCTATCAACGATAGCCTTTATATTTTATACAAATAGTGTTGGTAATATTACCTAAATAGCGCCTATTCGTATTCTAACGGGTCTGTAATATTGTTTAATGCAAATGCTTCAAGACGTTCTTGGCAAGCACCACATTTACCACAGGCTTTTTCACGACCATTGTAGCAAGTCCATGTTTGGCTGTAGTCTAAACCCATTTCCATACCGTCGGTTAAAATACCAATTTTAGTATTGTTTAAGTACGGGCTAAAAATTTCTACTGCGTCGTAGTTTGCAATACGGCAAACATCATCCATTTTTTGCACAAATTCAGGGCGACAATCAGGGTATATAGCATGATCACCAGAATGAGCACCGTAATAAACTTGGCCTGCTTTAAGTGATACCGCGTAACCTACCGCAAGCGAGAGTAAAATCATATTACGATTAGGTACAATCGTACTTTTCATACTTTCTTCTTCGTAATGGCCTTCAGGCACGTCAATATCATCGGTAAGTGACGAGCCGCCAATAAGCTGATTAATTGCCGAAATATCTACAATTTTGTGCGGCACGTTTAGTTTTTCGCACACACTTGCTGCCACTTTAAGCTCTTTTACATGACGCTGACCATAGTCAAATGATAGGGCATATACATCATGGCCTTGTTGCAGGGCTTTATTTAATACAGTAAATGAGTCCATACCGCCGGAATAAATAACAACTACTTTTTGCGTCATATCTGTTTTGCTCTTAGTTTTAATAGAGGTTTATATCAGGGCGCGATATACTACACGCCCGCAGCTTAAATAACAATTTTTGCACAGCGCTTTTTGGGTTTTTATAGTAGCAATTTTGCTGCTAGGTAGTAAGTGAGATCTCTTTTGTACAAAATTAATGAAGTGTTTGAAACCATTCAAGGTGAAGCAAGTTTTACTGGCACACCCTCAATATTTTTACGACTACAAGGCTGCCCTGTAGGATGTTCTTGGTGCGACACCAAGCAAACGTGGAATGTTGATAACGTATATAAAGTATCGCTCGACGAAACCGTAGAAAAAAAGGCTGACTCAGATCATTGGGCTAATGCAAGTGCAGAGCAAGTTTTAGCATTGTTTAAATCGCGCGGTTATACCGCAAAGCATGTAGTAATTACTGGCGGCGAGCCTTGTATGTTCGATTTAAACCCAGTATGTAATTTATTACACGAAAACGGTTTTAATACGCAAATAGAAACCAGTGGCACGTTTGAAATACTCGCCCCAGAGCAAACATGGGTAACAGTATCGCCAAAAATCAATATGCGCGGCGGTTATGAAGTACTTACCAGCGCAATGAAGCGTGCAAACGAGATTAAACACCCAGTTGCTATGCAAAAGCACGTAGAAGAGCTTGAAGAGTTATTTGCTAAAACAGGCGTTAATCCAAAGCTTGTTTACTTACAGCCAATTAGCCAAAAAGTATCAGCAACTAAATTAGCAATCGACACCTGTATTGCTAAAAACTGGCGCCTATCAATACAAGTACATAAGTATTTAGGAATTAGTTAAAGAGCAGCTTAAAGTTATATTATGTAGGTTGGGTAGAGCGTAGCGAAACCCAACAAATCTTCAATTTCACACCGTTTTACAACAACGTTCTATGATATTTAAATGGGTGGATTGTATAAGCTAAGCAAAGCGCCATTCAGCAACCCTAAATTTTATAGCCCTAAATTACATCTATCCTAAAGTTCATATCTTCTTCGTTAATAGCCATAACTAGTTTATTATGCGCGACTCAAAATACGCTACTACAAACTACTAGGCTTATATGTCCGCAAATGCGCTTTACACCGACCTCTCTGATTACTACGACTTAATGTGCGCAGATATAGATTATCAAGCCCAAAGTAATTCTATTCATAGGTTGCACCAAATTTTTGGTAATGGCGGAAACACCCACCTCGATTTAGCGTGTGGCACCGGCCCGCATGTACGTCATTTTATTGATTATGGTTACCAAAGNCCAGCCAATGCTAGATAAAGCAAAAATGCGTTGCCCAGAAGCGCAATTTTCATTGCAAAACATGAGTGAATTTAAGGTAACCGAGCACTTGGATTTAATTACCTGCTTTTTGTATTCAATCCATTACTGCGACGGCATTAATAAGTTAAAAGAATGCCTTGCCAGCGTACACAGTGCATTAAAAACGGGTGGAATATTTTGCATTAATACAGTTGATAAAAACAAAATCGACAGCGATTCATTTGTAGAGCACACAGCAACAAGCGAAAATAGCGTATTCACATTTCGCTCTGGTTGGCATTACAGTGGCACTGGCAGCAAACAGTTATTAAAACTCAGCATAGAAAAAACCACCGCAGACAAAACACTCGTATGGCACGATGAGCACCCAATGGTTGCTTTTAGTTATACTGAGCTTAAAGAAGCCCTAAAGCCGTACTTCGAAATCCACATATTTGAACATGACTACGACAAAATAACCCCATGGGCAGAGCGCTCAGGCAACGCTATTTTCGTCTGCGTAAAAATTTAAGACAAACGCGTAGGTTGGGCAGAGCGTAGCGAAACCCAACGATAAAATGATCTGTAATTTATCTCGATACTTTGTATGATCAAATAGCTGAAAATTAGTAAAAGCAGGCGTTAATTAATCATGATGTGTGAGGTCAAAATTTGACTCTTTTGGTCTTTATGCTCTTGCCCTGTTATGTTTGCATATTGCACAGGGTTTGTTAATCTTAAGTTTCATTATCAATAAAAATGTAAATTTAAGAAAATGAATGTAAAAACATTGTGTAAGCTGGCGTTAACAGCTAGCCTTTTTTTGCTCAGCGGCAATGCCGTTGCGGCTTATACCGAAACCAAAGCTTGTGATACATGCGATTACGACGACGCGGTAAGATTAGCAAAGGCGTATGATAAAAAACTAAACTGCCAGATCAACGACCTTAATAATAACAATACAGAATTTGGTGTAGGTACCTACCAATGTAATGATACATCTAAAGAAATCATCATTACTAATGCACTAACTCAAACGGCATATAAATTTATTGTTTCTGCTACTCAGCAAACGCAATACAGCTCTGCTGCCAGAGTAACTGCTACAAACACATCTATGAACAGTATAGAACGAGAAGCATTAGAAGAGTTTTATGAAATTGACAGCCAATTTCGAAGAGCTACTAGAAATGCTGGAAATATCGTAACGCCTCGTTCAGAACCATCCAGCACCCAACCTTATAACTTGAAAGACCAGAATAGTAATGCCTTCTCGCCTGAAGCTACTGTTGCAAGTGGGGGATGTTTAAATCACCCTTCTGTTTATCTTACAAGTTCTTTAGCTCAAAGAACTATAGAGAGTGAAATTAGACAACAAATTACGAAAGAGATAGGTGATGCGAGCTGGAATAACTTCTTTGTGGATACGGACTTTACTGGTGGCGGTATTCAAGTAGGGAGAGACGGTGTAGGCTTATCTCTATCGTTAAATCATGACAAAATAAAGGCGTTCTCTACGAAAGTATACGGCGAAGATCCTGATAATGCTTTGACTTTTGAAGTTACATATCAGGGAACGGTTGAAATTAGAGGGGAGCGCAATTTACGCTTAAGCCTTGATTTATCTCGAGGAGCTTCATTGGTGGATGGTATACCAATAGGTACGTTTATGAGCGGAACCAATGTGGATCTGACGGATGGATTAGTTTCTAATTGTTTACTAGAAAACATTGAAAATATTGATGGTGCAACAGTTGTAATAACACCCAGTAGTGGAGGTGGTGACACTGGTACAGTTGGTGGTAGCTTTGACTTTCCAATATTTGTTGGCGATGCTTGCACTAAGGAAGTGAAATATACAACATGTCCAACAGCACATGGTGTACGCAGCTGTACAGAAAACTCATTGAGAACTAGTTGTTAATAGGCACAGCGCTCAGGAAACCCCACGATAAAAGGCTCTATAATTTATCTCGATACTTTGCATGATCAAATAGCTGGAAATTAGTAAAAGCAGACGTTAATTAATCATGATGTGTGAGGTCAAAATTTGACCCTTTGGTCTTCTTTGGTCTTTTATCTCGATACTTTGCATGATCAAATAGCTGAAAATTAGTAAAAGCAGGCGTTAATTATGATGTGTGAAGTCAAGATTTGACCCTTTGGTCTTTCTTTGGTCTTTCAGAAAACTCATTGAGAACTAGTTGTTAATGGGCACAGCGCTCAGGAAACCCAACGATAAAAGGCTCTATAATTTATCTCGATACTTTGCATGATCAAATAGCTGAAAATTAGTAAAAGCAGGCGTTAATTATGATGTGTGAAGTCAAGATTTGACCCTTTGGTCTTTGTAATTTGCGGAAGTAATAAGCTATAAATAAGTGAGTTAACACCTAATTTAACTACCCTGTTACACTAACAAAATAATAATTATAAATAAATGGACTTAAGGAAGTAACCATGAAGAATAAAACTCTTTTCATTAATCTTAGTGATATTCATACTAAAGATGCAAATTCGGATGTGATTTTAAATAAGTTACAGTCTCTTGACACTTATATTGAAACGTTAAGAAGAAAAAATAATTGTAGTAAGTCATTCATTATCATATCTGGAGATATTGCATTTAGTGGATCACCTAGTGAATATAATATTATTAAGCCTGTATTTACTAAATTAGCTAAAAGCTCTAAATTAGTCATGTGTGCAGGGAATCATGATCACGATTTTTCTACTTATACAACATCATCCCGAACTACTATTTTGAATTCAATTTCAAAGAATGAAATTGAAGATGATTTACTAGATGTTGTGACAAGCGGTCAAAATTCATACTTTGATTTTGAGGGAGAGTTAACTTTCTCTCCTCCTATAAGCTCATCAAAGCTATCAAAATCATATAACTATGATGAATTTCAATTGCAAGCTTTAAACACTGCTTGGTGTTCCGAGATCAAGGAAGTTGGAGGGCAACTTGTCTTTCCTGAAAGGTGCTTAATTGAACCTAGTGATTCAAAAACAAACATATTATTTTTCCATCATCCTTTAAGTTGGCTTGAACCAAACAACCAAAAGGTTATTAGGAATTATTCCCGTGATAATTTCGATATCATCATTACAGGGCATGAGCATATTGCTGACTCATTTAAAGTCACTAGTGAAAATAATACATCTTTGATGATAGAGTCTATATCGTTTGATGACCCTGAAGTTCCTGATAACGGATTTATATCCTTCATTATAGAAGATGATGAAGTATTAATTCAAAGGCACTTATGGGAGTGCGATAACTTCGTCCCAAAAGACACAATAACTAAATCGCAAGTTATTTCACCAAGTACTAAATCTTTAAATGGCGCTAATCTAAATGTAGAGTTCTATAATAATCTGAGTGACATTGGGACTGGATTCAATCATATAAACAAAGATAATATTCAATTAAATGACGTATTTATTTATCCAAATATCAATGTTGATTCTGACCAAAAAAAGTTAAAACGAAAATCATCTAAAGATTTACTTATTGAAGATAGATTTTCAAAAGTGATAATTACGGGTGATGAATGTTGTGGTAAATCGACGCTAATTAGAAAAATGTATTTAGATTTTATTAACGAAGGGAAAGTATGTATTTCATTTGATGGAATAGAGATAAAGAAATCAAAAAAAGTAAATTCAAATGCTATTGAGAAGGCACTTGTTGAACAATATTCTGACTTTTCTTATCAAGACTTTTGTGACTCGGATAAGGAAAAAGTTTTATTTATAGATGATTTTGATTTAATTAAAGGTCCTGTAAAAGAACTGTCAAAAAATACAATTAGTGTTTTTAATCAATTTGACAGAATTATTGTTGCCGTTTCTGATTCTTATGACCTAGGGGATAGCAGGCTTCAGTCTGACAATGTTTTTCTTGGATTTGAAAAGGTTGAAATTCTAAAACTTGGATTTAAGTTGCGCTTTGAACTTATAAATAAATGGAATTCTCTTAATGAGGAATGCCAATCTTCAAAAGATGAGTTGGTTACTAAGAATAACCTATCAAGGAGGATTATAAATGAAATATTGGGAAAAAATTACATACCTTCCAGCCCCTTTTTCTTATTAACCATGTTGCAGTCCATTGATAATGGAACTGCATCTGAAATGAATACAAGTTCATACGGTTATTATTACCAATACTTAATAACAAGTAGCTTTGGTAGTTCGGGTATAAAGAAAGAAGAGTTAGATGAAATGTTCAGCTATGTGAAAGAGTTGTCATTTTATTACTATGATAAAAATATCAAGCAAGATAATTTTGATAATCTTTGGGATTTTAATGCTTCTTTTTGCCATTCATATGGTCTTAAAATTGATGTCAAAAATAAATTAGATAAGCTAGTTAAAGCAAAAATATTAGATTATTGTCCTAAAAATGAACTTTATTCTTTTAAATATCCTTATATTTATTATTTTTTTATTGCTAAGTATCTTGCAGATTCACTGAATGAAAGCCCGACTCAATTAATTATTAAAGAACTAATTGAGTCGCTAGAAAAGAATAAAAACATGAGTATTCTTATGTTTTTAACTCACCACTCTAAAGATAGAACAATTCTAGATGCAATTGTCAATAAAGCTAAAAGCGTCTTTGAACCTTATGAGAAGGCAAATTTAGACTTAGATTCAATGTTTATAGATAATATAATGAAAACCTTACCTCAATTTACTTATGAACCTAAAGATAGTGATAGTCATGAATACAGACTTAAAGTAGAAGAGAATAAGGATGTTGTTCATGGCGATGATGAAAGTGAATATGAGGATTCTGAAGATTATAATCATTCAGACTCAGGCGCTCAACATTTAATAAAAGAGTTAAATCTTACATTCAAATCATTAGAGCTTCTAGGGCAATTAGCAAGAAATTATTATGGTTCTCTAAAGGTTGAAGATAAGACTAGATTAATTGATGAGGCTATATCTTCGCCATTAAGAGGGGTTGGCGCTTTATTTAAAATCATAAATGAAGACCCAGAAGAAACAATTGGGCTTATTAAGCATAACATGGAAAAAAACCTTTCTGAAAATGTTAGCGTTAGCAAAGAAGACCTCGATAAATTAGCAAGAGAAGCATTGTTTAGCCTGTTGGCTAATATTTCATTTAGCTTTATAAATAAGATTGCAACTTCTATTGGCAATGTAAAGTTAATGCCTGTGATTGAAAAGTTAACTCACGACAATCCAACCAACTCATATCACCTAATACATTTAGCAACCAAACTAGATATGGGGACGTTTATTAGTCCTGAAATAATTAAAAGAATTGTAGATAAAATTGATCAAAACTCTATTTCTTCAACCTTAGTTAGCGGGATGATAATTAATTACCTTTATATGTTTGAAGTAAATGATAAAGTCGTACAGAAGCTATGTAAAATAGGTAACATAAGATATTCAACAGTATCGAGAAACCTACAACTTGAAAAGCAAAAAGGTAACAATTAACGATCAAAATATATAATTTTTTCATAAGTAACAGAACTTTTTGCTAAGCCTAATCGCATAGCAGGGGTCTTTTTATCTTTACCTACATTTATATAATACAATAATCTAAATAACTCTGCTTGTTTGATATACATAGGCGGGTCATATGGTCTAAAACCAAAGGAGTCAAATCTTGACTTCATACATCAAAAATTATTGACTGCCTATTTACCCCTCGATCATGCTCTTACTTACTCGAAGGTTTAATCGCTAGCATAAAAAAAGCGTTGCCCTTGAGCAACGCTTTTCTGTATTTGTCTAATAGCGGGTAGCTAACTTATTCTGCCACTAGTTTACTCTGCTGCGAGATTACTCTGCTGCGAGATAGTCCAACACTACTTGATGGTGATCTTTAGTTTTAAACTTATCAAATAGGTGTTTAATTTTGCCGTCTTGACCTACTAAAAACGTGAGGCGGTGAATACCATCGTACTCTTTACCCATAAATTTTTTGTAACCCCATATACCAAATGCGTCAGCAATGGCGTGGTCTTCATCAGATAACAGGTCAAAGTTAAGCTCTTTTTTAGTTTCAAAGTTTTTAAGGCGCTTAATTGGATCTGGGCTAATACCTACAACGCGGGTGTTAAATTTAGCAAGCTCGGCTTGTTGGTCGCGTAGGTTTTCGGCTTGTACAGTACAACCAGGCGTTGACGCTTTAGGGTAAAAGTACACTAGCACTTGTTGCTCTTTTAAAAGCTCACTTAATGTAACGGTTTCGTCGTTTTGGTTTTGTAAACTAAAAGCAGGTGCGGTATCACCGGCTTTTAATGGACTAATTATGTTCATGTTTAGCATCCTTAGCGAATTCGTTTAAAAATATAATCTACGTTAAGCGTGTGAGAAAGGCTCTCAAAACTAATTTTAAATTGATCTATATCTACATCAACCGGAATATTAAATTCTATTTCACAGCGCATTTTAGTATCGACTTGTTCATCGAATGTGTCTGATTTTAACGAGCAAATGCTGATGCTGTTGTCGGCAAAGTAACGGGTCACTTTACTAAGTGTACCAGGGGTGTCTATGCCTGTATATTCGAGTGTGTATCCTGCACAAAACTCACTTTGAGTGTGGCTTGCTGTGCGCTTCATCATGGTAAGCAGACCAAGTTCCATGGCTTTAGTTGGTAAAACGTGTTCAATACGGCTTATTGCCGACATATCGCCGCTTAGTAACATTATAAAGGTAAATTCGCAGCCTAAAATAGCAATGCGGCTATCTATTATATTGCAGTGGCAGTCACTTACTAATTGGGTAAGTTCGCTTACAATACCAGGCCTATCCTCGCCAATAGCAGTTAAAACAATTTGATGATTTGAAAATGCAGTCATGGGTTAAAATACCTAAGTTACTTGGATTATTAACAACTAAATTGGCAACAGCACTAAACACACGCGAGAGGCTGTTTGGCGGCGAAGTTTAACACAAAACCGTCTGTAAACTACAGCACACGGTAATTAAGCGTTTTTAAAGTGCGGTGTTTCTTGTTTTTACTGGCACAGGAAAGTACCATAGCTAAAATTTGTTTATTTGCGCTTAGTTTTTTTCTAAGTTGAAGTGCTGAACTTTATTGCAATTAGGCAGCCAAATAATAAATGTAAAGTTAATATCGATTTTACACTGAACCAAATCGGCATAACCCACTCATATACTTGTTAAAACAATTAAAGGGTATGCTAAGGAGAAATATCTGTGCAGTATTGGATCCCAAAAGCACTTGCAGTAAGTGTATTGGTAAGTTTATCAGGGTGTAGTGTATTTACTAACGATGCACATAATGAGCGTAATTATCGCACACATGAGCCTGTAAAAGCGCCAGCGTCATTGTCTCAACCAGCTCAAGATCCCGTTTTTAAAATGGAAGTTGGTCAGTACGACAATAAACCAGACGCAACTAATTACCGTCCGCCTGCTCAAGTACTTACCGTAGCTAAAGGCAGTTGGGTTGAAGAAACAGATTCATTGTCTCGTGTTTATTTTGATAAAAGCGATGGCATTGTTGATTTAGATGACTTTGTATGGGATTCGATTCAATCGGTTCTAAACGACAATAACGCAACAACGATTAAAGAAGATAAGCTGTTAGGTGTGATTGAAACCGATTGGTATTCAATTATTAAAACAGAAGAAAGCTGGCTTTGGGGCGATAGTGAAAACGCCGATTTAGAAAAGTTTAGATTTACTATTGAAGAAAAATCACACCAACGTACTGCTTCTTTACGCGTTGAGTTGATTGACTTTAAAGGTGACAACACTCTTACTGATATATTAAAGCAGCAATTAGAAGTGCGTGCACTTAACGAAGTAATTGCAGAGTTTGATTATCGTTATCGCCAACTTGAAGTTGATATGCGTAAACGCCAAGGTATTATTTCACTTGAAATGGGCTTTGATAATAAAGGCAATGCAGCATTGGTTACTGAGCAGTCTTACGATGCTGTATTTGATCGTTTTTCTGGCTTTTTAGAGCGTTTATCTTTCACTATAGTTGAAATTAACCAAGAAACTGGCTTAATTACGGCAGATTACAAAGCACCAGAAACCAGTGTATGGGATTCTATTTGGGGCGATGAAGTTGCACAATTACCTATTGATGAAGGTCAGTACCAAATTTTAGTTAGTAAAACTAAAGAAGGCGGTACAAGCTTAACGTGGATGGATGAAAAGGGCGAAACGCTTGAGCCTGGTACTATGAATGGTTTACAACAAGCATTAGAAGCTGCACTCATTAAGCGTGGCATTAAAATTTAAATAATAATAAATTTTACTACAAAAAGAGCGCTATGCTCTTTTTGTGGTTTTTATGGGTTAAACAATATGTCACAGTTACCTCCTCGCTCACACTACACGTGGCGCACTTGGTTTACTTTTTTAGTTCCATCGTTAATTGGTGTGTTTTTATTTATGACACCCATAACGACCTCCGCAGAGATGAAAGTAGCTCTCTCTGAAACACTCAGCAGTATTTTCTTTAAAGAAATAGTTATTGATATTTCTGCAGGAATGACCATTCCTATTGCCGTTATGGCAAAAATTGTACAAGGGGTTATGGCTGAATCAATACAAACCTTTATTACTGTAATTATTTGTATTACTGGTGTTGTTTCTATTGTTACTAAAGCCTTTAAGCCCGCTGCTATTAGTCAGTCGCCTTTGCTAAAGCATTTGTTTGATGTGAGCTGGGCATGGTTAGTGGTGCGATTATTTGGTATGGCATTTGTTTTAATGACGTACTTAAGCATGGGCAGCGAGATGATTACCTCAACCAGCACTGGTGCACTCGTATTAAATGAGTTATTGCCTGTGTTGTTTTCAGTATTTATTTTAGCGGGTTTATTATTACCGCTATTAATTAATTTTGGTCTGTTAGAGCTTGCTGGTACGTTAATGACTAAAGTGATGCGCCCTATATTTGGTGTACCAGGTAGAAGCGCGGTTGATTGTACTGCATCGTGGTTAGGTGATGGCAGCGTAGGTATTTTGATGACTGCAAGGCAGTATGAGCAAAAGCATTATACACAACGCGAAGCAGCCATTATTGGTACTACATTTTCAGCGGTGTCTATTACGTTTAGCTTAGTGGTGTTAGGGCAAGTTAAACTTGAATACCTATTTGCACCATTTTATGCAACGGTATGTTTAGCGGGTATTGTAGCCGCTATTATTGTGCCGCGATTACCGCCACTGCGCTTTAAAAAAGATTTACTAATAGATGGCAGTGAGCCAGATAGAAATGCTGAGTCAATTCCTGATCATAAAAGCTTATTTGGTCATTCGTTAGATGTAGCGCTTGCTAAAGCAGATAACTCAACAGGTGTTAAAGGCACTATAAAAGAGGGCGTACATAACGCGCTTGATATGGTATTTGGTGTATTACCCGTAGTTATGGCTGTAGGTACATTTGCACTCATTATTGCTGAGCATACGCCTATATTTCAGTATTTGGGTATGCCGTTTGTGCCATTTTTAGAGTTATTGCAAGTACCAGAAGCAGCCGCAGCATCACAAACTATTATGGTTGGTTTTGCCGATATGTTTATTCCGTCAATATTGGCGACTACTATTGAAAGTGATGTAACGCGCTTTATTATTGCAGCAATGAGTGTAACTCAGCTTATTTATATGTCTGAGGTTGGCGCACTTTTATTAGGCAGTAAAATACCAGTAAATATTTTAGAGTTATTTATTATTTTTATTCTGCGAACGCTAATTACTTTACCGGTTATTGCCCTTATGGCGCATTGGCTAGTAGGTTAGGTTTAGCAGGTATTAAAAAGCCCTGATTAATCAGGGCTTTTTTGTGCGTACCGTGTTTTTGAGTTTTGGTTCGTGCTTTTTAAATTCCACTTTTGCAGAGTATTTAATAAGTGCAATGTTGCCAATAATAATGGCAAAAACAATGGTTACAATAGTGACTATATGCCAAGTTTGCATAAGGGTTTTTCTTAAGTTTAAACAAAGCTAAAGTTTGACGGCTTTGTATTTAAATATCAATAAAATACAAAATCATTCTATTTGATAAATAAAACCACATTACGTTAGTACTCATACCGCTTAAAACCTTGATAGTAAATCTATTTAAAACAGCTATATAGAATACTAACTGCGTTTAATTTATTTGCAATAAGTAAGCTATTAACGCGTAAATTTGCATTGCTACTACTATAAATTTTGACCAGAGAAAGATAAATTTTAATATTATTGTAATTCAGCATATTAGTAATTATTTTAACTAAGATTTAGGTTGCTTTAAAAGCGCCTTGCTACCGACAATGTCATAAAATTAAGACCTGGATTTGGTTCTTTAAACCCCGCATTGGAATAGTGTATTACTCTAAGGGCTACGTTTGTTTCACCAAAGTCGGCAACTAAACCAACTCGATCTTCAAATTGGTAGTGTGTACTAATATTTTTACCTGCAAACTCGGTTTCATCTATTAGTGATACGCCAATTCCTGCTTCAACATAAAACGGAGTGTTGTTAAAGCTAAACGCGGGAAATTGTAATACAGGCGACATGGCTAAAACTAGGTTTGACTGTGTTTGATCGCCGTGTCGGTACTCCCACATATTTACACTGGTTTCAAAATAAAAACGGGCATCGCCAATCAGATTTTGCATACTAGGTGCATGATATTGATATGCTAATTTAATTCCGTTTACGTTACCTTCACCCTTAAGTATATCAACCGCGTACCCATGGTTTGATTGGGCAAAAGCAAATTTTCCAAAAAGCGAAAGTATTAATATAAAAGATATAAAAAATGTTTTGAGTGACGTTTTCATAGGTGACTACTTTTATTTTGTTCAAGTTGATAAACAAATAGTAAGGGCGACCCACTAGCAAATTCAATGAGGACAAAATGCCGGTTGTTTATGGGGTGTTAATAGAGGCTAGTAACTACTTGAATTTGCGTTAATAAATTTATTGGTGCTGAATTGGCATTAATAAATTGCTTATTTGTGTCTTTTTCGTTACGTATTTATCGCGTAAATTGCAGACATATTAATCACACAGACAAAACATATTATGAAACTCATTAAACTTTTACTACTTGCTACTGCATTTTTAAGCAGCTCGGTTTTTGCTAAAGAACAAACATCTCCTGATCAATTGCTTGAATCAGTAGCCAATACATTATTTTCTGACATTGCCCAAGTAAATGCCAAAGGTAATGCAAGCAAAGAGGCAATGTCGGCAATCGTATCAAAACGTTTAATGCCACATATAGATGTTAAGTTTGTGTCGTTTAAATTATTAGGTAAGCACATCAAAGGCATTGAGCGTGAACAAGCCGTTCGCTTTATTGATGCAGTAGATCATTACTTAACAGGCACTTATGCTGGTGCATTAATGAAGTACACGGGTCAAAAAGTAGTATTTGAAAAAAATAATGCAAAAAGTGACTCTGAATACGCGACAGTTAATACGCAAATTGTTGAACCAAACGCACCAACAATCGACTTAAGTTTTAAGCTTCGTTTAGGCAAAAATGATGAGTGGAAAGTATACGATATTGTTGCTGAAGGTATTTCGTTACTAAGTGCTAAACAAAAAGAGATTACTCAGCGTATTTCGGATGTTGGTTTAGAGCAAGTAATTACAGAATTGAAGAATAAATAACCCATATTTGTCTGGCTCTGATTAAGCACAGCTCCAACCAAAAAAGCAGCCAAGTACTTATGTACTCGGCTGCTTTTATATTTTTGCTTATTCATCGACTTAGGGCTAGCGTGGGGATCAGGGTGTGCTAGAATATTCACTCTTTGATTAAGCGTGGTGTCAGCTAAAAACTGCTATAACTGACCACTTACCCAAGCTACACTGGAGTTGTGTTGTTTTAATGGAAAATGTACTGATTTGGCCAAAGGAATACCCATTACTTATTAAAGGGCTTGTAGAACAAAACGGTGCCTTTATTTTAGATGCTTTGGAAGCCTGGCCTGCTTGTCGTTCTACAGATGAAGATGATGGTGTATGTACCACTGTTTTACCGCCTATTTATTATTTGGCGTGGTTAACGCCGTTAGAACCTTTTGAAGAGTGTTTCTTTCAACATATTTCTGAATATGACGAAGACGCGCAAGCGTATATTAGTGCGGTTAAAAACCATTTTTATGATAATGAATATACCCCTGAAAGCTTAGTATTAATGCTTTGCCAGCGCTTGGAGCAATATGCAAGTGTTGCTGCGCAAAATGCTATTGCTACACCTCAATCTTTACTAAGCCTGTTTTTTAGCAAACGTTATTTTACGCTCATTGAACATGCTTTAAATAATGGCAGTAAGCTTTCTGCGGTTGATACTTTAGCGCTATGGAAAGAACTCGATTTTAGAGATCGCCTAAGTACTTTTATTCCTGAATCAGTTGCAGACTTAGAAAAACTATCTGAGCTTGCAAGTGAAAAAGTAGCGACAGGAAAAGATTACTTTACGTTACTTACGCAGGTTTCCCCTGATGTTGACTCTGTTGTATTGCTTGAAAAAGCACTACTAACGCACTTACGTAAAAAAACAGCTAAGCAAACTATGGCAATGCGTTTTATTGAGCAAGGTGCTACAGGTACTCTTGCTGATGAAAACAACAAAACAGCATTTATGTGGGCGGCCGAGCGAGGTTTTGTAAGTGTAGTTGAAACGCTTCTTACAAAACAAGACAAAAAAGTGAGTGATAATTTAGGTAACACAGCCCTACATTACGCGGTGCTTTCTAAAAATGAATCGTTAATGGTGTTGTTAATTAAAGCCGGTTACGATTTTAGAACTCGAAACAAGGAAGGCTTAAGTTGCTACCGATTAGCGGTTAGTATTAAAGCTACTAATTTAGTGAAGTGCTTAGAGCGCGATTTTGGAATTAAAGAATTGTCGCCAGATGGGCAGTTTGCTCGAATTAAAAAAGTACATGCGTTACATGCTATTGTTACGTTACTTTTCCCTTTGCAGTTGTTTTTCTTTTTTGATGATACGCTCACGGTTAAAAGCGAATTAACGCTTGGTTTAACGATGCTTACCGTTATATGTTTTTTCTTTGCGATGAGCCTTAAGCGCTGTGCTTTGTATCCTCATATTAAACATCCATGGGGTCTGTTTGTTTTAAGAATATTTTCTTTAATAAGCTTAGTTGCTCAGCTTGGTTTGGCGAGTATTGTAACGCTTGCGGCATTGAGTGATTTGGTTTAGTTAAAGTTACTTATGTGATAATAAGCTAAAAAATTAGTAAAAAACGCGCTGAAATTTATTTTAGCGCGTTTTTTTATGTTTAAATTAAACAAATATATTGTTATTTATTGTGCTCATTTGCCGCTTTTTCTTCTGCAAGTTCTTCTTTAAGTTTACGAATTTTTAAACCAAGCTCTTGACCGCGATGCCTTGCGTAATATGTACAGCCAATAAACATTGCCGATGCAAATACTAGTTCTAACAATACCCATATTAGCTCATCTGGTGCTACCCAAAGCATGGTAAGCCCATGAATAAAATACAGCATTACAATAAAGTTAGCCCATGCATAGGTGTATGTGTTGTCTTTAATTATTCCTCTAAGCGGGAGTAATAACGGTATAATTGGCAGAAAAAGAGAAACCACATCAAGCGGGCCTTCTTGAGGAGGCACTATATACATCCACAGTGGCATTAAAATAAACAACCCAATATAGCCAATGAGGGCTGTGCGTTGAAATTTAATTGTTATCGGCTTTTTAGCTGGAATATCAGCTGTATTCATTTAAGTTTTCTCGCTATTTGAGTGAGGCGTTTGCCCACACTTTGACATATTTTAATTTCGTCTTTACTTAACTGCGAACTATTACTGCTGCCTGCAACATGGCTCGCACCGTAGGGCGTTCCGCCTGTTTGTGTGCCAAGTAGTTCAGGGACATCGTACGGCACGCCAAGTAACATCATTCCGTGATGTAGTAGCGGTAGCGATAAGTTGAGCAAGGTTGCTTCATTGCCGCCATGCATACTACTTGATGACGAAAATACACATGCAGGTTTATCTATTAGTTGACCTTTTAACCATAAATCGCTGGTGGTTTCCCAAAATATTTTTGCCTGAGAAGCCATCATACCAAAGCGAGTAGGGGTGCCAAATGCAAGTCCATCACAATCTATTAAATCATCTTTACTTATCACAATGTCGTGTGCATTTTTTGCTACAAAAGTGCGAAGCAGTGCTGTGGCACCTTGCTGTTCTATCGATTCAGCTATTTCGTGCGCCATTGCTTCAACTGAACCATGGCTTGAGTGATAAAGCACTACTATAGTTACACTCATTATAAAACGCTTAGTACGTTTTCTGGCGGGCGACCAATTGCTGCTTTACCATTGTTAACCACAATAGGGCGCTCAATCAGTTTTGGGTTTTGCACCATAGCGTTAATAAGTGCGTCTTCGTTTGCTTCATCTTTTAAACTAAGTGCTTTGTAGTCGTCTTCTTTTGTACGCATTAGTTCTCGTGCAGATGTAAAGCCTAGCTGATTTATAAGCGTTGAAATTTGCTCGTTAGTTAACTGTGTTTTTAAATATTCTACAATACTTGGCTCTATATCATTACTTTGAAGTAACGCTAGGGTTTCGCGAGACTTAGAGCAACGTGGGTTGTGGTAAATAGTAACAGACATAAAATGTATCCAAAGTGTGAATTGCCTCTATTTTAGGGCAAGCGCTTGCAGACTTAAAGTCTTGCAAGCTCTTTTTGTAAACGTCGGTACTGAGTAAGCAGTGCTTTTAAGCGTTGTTGTTTAACAAGCTCAGTTGAATCTACAAAATTAAGTGCTTTTTGCACTTCGTCAGCCGCTTTTAAATATGCACCATATTGCGATAATACATCTGCGTTAGCTTCGTGGTAGGCGGCTAATTTATCTTGTTCTTTGTAGGCATCAGCAAGTAGTTGTTTACCTAAGTTGTGATCGGGCTTTTCAAGTAAGAAACTCTTAAGAATATTTTCGGCAAGCTGATACTGCTTAGCTTCAAGCGCAGCATTGGCATAATTAAGCGTAATTACTTGGTTATTGGGACGATATTGATTTAAATTAGCTAAATACTTAACGGCTTCATCAGGTTTTTTTTGCGCTATAAGTAAATCTGTATGTGTATCTATATAAAATAGGTTTTTAGGGTCGCTTTTTAAAAGCTCATCTAAAATTGGAGCCGCTTCGTCTAGTTTTTTCTGATCAAGCAAGCTTATGGCTAAACCGTATTTTAACGCGGTGTTATTATATGTGTTTTCGCGAAGTAGTTTTCTAAATAAGTTTTCAGCTTCTTCCGGTTTATTGTCGTAGCGCGCAAGTACTCTACTTTTTGCTAAATTAAACTCAAGGCTTGCATTCATAAGGCGAACAGGAAATTGTTGCGCACGTAAGCGTACGTCTGATACACGACTCTCTGGTAATGGGTGAGTTAGCAAAAATGCAGGTGGCTTATATTTATAACGTATTTGTGCAGCTAGTTTAGTTAAAAACTCGCTTGAAGCGCGTGGATCAAAGCCTGCATTATTAAGTGTTTGCATACCTATTCGGTCAGCTTCTTGCTCAGCAGAGCGACTATGCGTTAGCTGACTAAAAGCCGATTGTGTTTGGCTTGCTGAAATAATCGCAATACCTGCATCTGGCGCAACAACAGTGGCTAATATACCGGCAATCATACCTGCAATAGTAAGGGCGCTGTTATCTTGTTGTTGTTGAATTCTGCGCGCTAAATGACGTTGAGTAACGTGGGCAATTTCGTGACCAAGTACTGAGGCAAATTGACTTTCGTTATCTGCTTGAGCTATTAACCCTGTGTGCACACCTACATGACCACCGTAAAACGCAAATGCATTTATTTCAGAGTTGTTTATCCAAAAAAATGAAAATGGAAAACGCACATCGTTCGCGTTGGCGACTAGTTTACGACCAATAGTCGTTAAGTATTCGTCAAGTACAGGGTCGTTTATTACCGGTGATGAACCACGTATTTGCATCATCATTACTTCGCCAATCGCTTGTTCTTTTTCGAGCGGAAGAGCTTGTAATGCAGAAGTTCCTAAATCAGGAAGTGTAAAGTTAGTTTGCGCCTTTAAAGGCTCGCTTACTAACAGACTAAACGTAAGCGCGGCACTGCATAAAGTGATAAAGGCTGATTTTAGCTGCATTTTATTCCTTGTTAATTTTTTCGCCAATAGCAATTTTGGCAATGTCTATTTCGTCGCTACTTGCACGGCTATCTTTTTCGCACAATTGATAGAGTTCTTTTATTGTGACTCCATCTAGCTTTACAACGTTCAATTCACGCTGCAAAAAAGTGATAATTTTATGCACTACTTTATGTGCGTGTAAAATAATGGCTTTATCTGCTTTGTCGCCGCTTTCAAAGTAAAAACCAATAAACTTATGTAATTGGTTTATTCTAATCAAATTTTTCATTGAAAGTGGGTCCCATACTTTAAACTCTACAAAGCGGTTACCTTTAATGTATTGATCAATAATTACGTCTTTAGCATAAGGTTGGGCCCAAAGCTCAAACCCTCTGTCAGTAAACACTTGGTGCAGCGCTATACGTGGCTTATGTTTAGTATGAATTTCGCCAAGGTTATCTTCATAACCCTCTAGTAAATCTAAATTCCAATTACGCTTATCAATTAAATTTTTAACAGCGTTATCAAACCCATGCTCTAAAATCCCTTCAGATTCGCTTATTGATGAGGCAACAAGGTGATAAAAAGGAGGTAACTCTCCCCAGTTTATCTGTTTTTTAAACCAATTAATCTCTTTGAGTGTTGGATTACTTGGCAGTTGCGCTTTATTATGCGTGCCGGGCATTAACTTATCCTTACTGCTAACTATGGTGTAAGGATAAACCATTGCAGTGGTTGTTTTAAGAAAAAGTTACCTTTGTTCACGTGTTATAAATTACTAGACCGTGGCGATACGACTTATTATTCATTTTAACACGTTGGTAAAGCGAGTATGTTGAAACAAGATTTGCGAATTTATAAGTGTCCTCAACAGTTTATTCAGTTTAAATTAGGACTACGTAAAGCATTATCATTACAGCAAAGCATTACGTTTAGTTTGAACAAGGGTGAAGCCGCAGACGACATAGAGCGGTTTTTGCAAAAAAATGATTATAATTATAATTTAAATAAACAACAGGGGTTGTTATTAGTGGAGCTATTACGTGTTTGAGTATGTAAAAACGTGGTACGAAAGGAAGTTCTCAGATCCTCATTCGTTTACCCTATTATTTTTGTTACTGGCATCTGTTGCCTTACTGTATTTTTTTGGCTCGTTAATAGTGCCTGTACTCGTTGCATTGGTAATAGCCTACTTACTTGATTGGCCTGTGCTGCATTTAGAGCGTTTTGGTTTAAAACGATTTACATCCACAATTATTGTAATGCTAATTTTTATTGGCATTATGCTAACGCTTATTTTAGTAATAGGGCCGGTGCTTTGGCAGCAAACGAGTAATTTGGTGCAAGAAACACCGCATATGATTGAGCAAGGAAAGTCATTTTTACTTGCGCTTCCTGAGCATTACCCGAGTTTAATTAATGCCGAACAAGTACAAGTAATAGTGGCAAACGTTGAAGCTAAAGTAGTTGAGTTTGGTCAAGCTGTACTTTCGTTTTCGCTTACGTCTTTAAAAGATGTAGTTGCATGGCTAATTTACCTAGTATTAGTGCCGCTACTTGTGTTTTTTATGCTTAAAGACAAACTTGAGCTAACAAGCAGTGTTGCTACACTTATTCCGCAGCAACGACGTTTAATTTTACAAGTATGGAACGAAATGAATCAGCAAATCATGAATTATATTCGCGGAAAAGTGTTTGAAATTTTGATTGTAGGTGGCACTTCATTTATTGCGTTTACTGTTTTAGATTTACGCTATGCAGCATTACTTGGCGTACTTGTTGGGTTTTCGGTGTTAATTCCGTTTATTGGCGCTGCACTTGTAACCATTCCGGTAGCCGCAGTGGCGTTATTTCAATTTGGATTAGAAACTCAATTTTGGACTATTTTAATTATCTACGGAATTATTCAAGCACTTGATGGCAACGTGCTTGTACCTTTACTCTTTTCAGAAGCAGTCGATTTAAACCCTGTGTTTATAATTGTTGCGGTGCTGTTTTTTGGTGGCTTATGGGGTTTTTGGGGGGTGTTTTTTGCGATACCGCTGGCTTCATTAGTAAAAGCATTAATAACAGCGTGGTCATCTACCCACGAAGAAATTGCTAAAGAGCTCAGTGAATAATTAAGTAAACAGACTTTTAGTATAAAAAAGCATAGTAAACGCACCTCTAGTGCTAATTGATTATTACTCATTACCTTTAAATTTATGTACTATTGGTAATAAGATATATTTTTTAGTAATAAGGTGCGTTTTTTAATGTCTGAGTTTTTATTGCAAGATGAACCAGCGAAACAAGTTTATCTTGACGCAAACGCAACAACTCCCGTGTTGCCTTGTATCGCTGATGTAGTTTCTCATACCATGCAAATATGTTTTGGTAACCCCTCAAGCCCGCACATTACAGGTATTCAAGCCAAACATTTATTAGAACAAACCCGCCAAAAAGCACGTACAGTTATTGGTGCGACCGATGGCGATATTTTGTTTTTATCTGGCGCGACCGAAGGTATTCAAACCGCTGTTGTTTCTACACTGATTAACGCTAAAAAACATAATAAAAAAAATCCAGTGTTGTTATATGGTGCTACAGAGCACAAAGCGGTACCAAATACGTTAAAGCATTGGAATAGTGTGCTTGAAATTAACGCCAAAGTACTTGCCATTCCTGTTGATGGTAACGGTATTTTAGATTTAGAGTTTATTGCTCAACATATTGATGATGCATTAATGATATGCACTATGGCAGTTAATAACGAAACCGGTGTATATCAAGACTTAAAAGCAATAGAGCACACAATAAGAAGCCGCAATAGCGATGTGTCGTGGATGGTTGATTGCGTTCAAGCGCTGGGTAAGCAACAGCTAGCACTTAGCGAAACAACAATAGATTATGCACCGTTTTCAGGGCACAAACTCTATGCTCCAAAGGGAATAGGGCTTTTATATATTCGCAGTGGTAGTGCTTATACTGCTTTTATTGCGGGTGGCGGGCAAGAAAACGGTATGCGCTCAGGTACCGAAAACCTACCAGGTATTGCAGGGCTTAATAAGTTATTCAGTTTATTGCTTGATAAAACCGACTCAACATTCAAATCAACTGATGTATTAAATATCTACAGAGATCAATTACATTACGCGCTAAGCGATACATTTGGTGATATTACATTTAATCATGATTTTGCTTATTCGGTGCCTACAACACTTAACTTTGCAGTTAATGACTTAACAAGCAAAGAGGTGATTGATTTATTTGATGCAGCAGGAATTCGTGTTAGTGGTGGGTCTGCTTGCAGTACAGGTGCATCAACAAGTTTTGTGTTAGATGCAATGGGGGCAACAACGTGGCAAAGCGAAAATGCGATTCGGTTATCGTTTGGACCTGCAACTACTGAGCAAGAGATTGCACACGCATGCAGGTGTATTAGAGTGCTAAAACCTATTTTACAAGCAAATTGTTTAATAGTGTCAGACAGCACAACACCAACACAAGAAGTGTGTGCACTTGGCTTAACACAATTTAGACATTTAGGGGCATGTAGTTGGTTATACGTAAGCGATAATAAACAAGCGGTAATAATTGATCCAATAAGTGAGCTGATCCCTCGCTTTGAAAAAATCGCAAATACGCAAAACTTAACAATAGCTGCAATTTTAGATACGCACGCACACCAAGACCGTAACCCAGCAGCCGCTATATTAAGAAGTGTTTTAGCATCGCGTTTAATTGAGACTGACGTTGACGAATTAGGTTGGTCAACGCACAGTAAATCCATTGAATTAGATAACGATATACTTGAAAAAATAGCAACGCCAGGTCACAGCAAAGATAGCGTAACCTACATATTAAAAAGTAAAAGTGGGCAGGCACGTTATTGCTTTTGCGGAGACTTAGTTTTACCAGCCGGTTTGGGCAATACCAAACTAGAAGGGGGAAGCGCTTATAGCATGGGGCAGTCTTTAGTTTTACTAAACGAACAACTTTCAAATAATAGCGTAATTTGCTCCGGGCACGACTATCAACAATGCTTTGCTATGAACTGGTATGTGCAGCAGCAACAAACCCCCTTACTCAATGAACTACTTTCGGGTGATATAACGGTTGATGAGTTTGCTGCAAAAAAAGAGCATTACGATACACAAAAGCAAGTTAGTAGTACGCAGTTATGTGGCTATGTTGATGCAATACCGAGTGTGACAACGTTGCAACTCACTTTTGATGCTGCAAAAACGATGTTAAATAACTATAATGCATTTTTAATAGATACACGAGAACCTTACGAGCACGGTGCTAATAATGTAGCTCAGTTGTTTAATAGTAATAGTGATAAAACGCTAAATATTCCGTTAAGTCGAATGGCAAATGCTATTGTAGAAGGTCAGCTCAATAAAAATAATAGTTATATATTACTGTGTCGAAGTGGCAACCGTTCAAAGCTTGCTGCTACAAATTTATCGCAGCTTGGCTACAAAACTGTTTATAACCTCAATGGTGGTTTAGCGCTTAGCTACTAATTAATTATAAAAAATATTGAAGGTCAGCTTTATAGCTGACCTTTTTATTTGTTCTATATTAGCAAATAGCGATTACTTGAATTTAACGGTATATTAAAATTCATTAATATTTCATTTTAAACAATTAAACTATGCCAGTGCCTTTAAAATTGCGGGTCAATTAATTTATAAAAATTTTATGATACCGGTGTCAAAAGCAAAAAAGTGCGTTATCATCTGCACCTGAAATTATAAAAACAGCATTTTTTTTTCATTATTCGTTATACTAAGAACGCTTTATTTACGTATAAATGAGCACTTACAAATGTGTTGCTTTTATAAAAAAGAAATATTAAATCAATTAGTTGAAAAACTTAGGGGATAATTAAATGTCTAACCGATCGCAATTAGCAAGTTGGCAAGCGCTTGAGCAAAGTGCAGCAAAGATGAAAAAAACACATCTTAAAACATTATTTGCACAAGACGATTCGCGTTTTTCTGAATTTTCGACCCAAATTCCGGGTGTATTATTCGACTACTCAAAACAGCTTATTGATAAAAATGTTTTTGCTCAGTTAATTTCACTTGCCAAAGAGTGTGACATTGCCACGTGGCGTGAAAAAATGTTTAGCGGTGAAAAAATTAATATCACCGAAGAGCGTTCAGTATTACATACAGCCCTTCGTAACCGTGCACATACACCACTTGTTGTTGATGGTGAAAACGTAACGCAAGCGGTAGATAACGAACTAGCAAAAATTAAAGTATTTGTTGAAAAAGTACGCAGTGGTAAATGGGTAGGCTACACAGGTAAAGCTGTAAAAAATGTGGTTAGCATTGGTGTTGGTGGATCAAACCTTGGTCCGCAAATGGCAACTGAAGCATTAAAAGCATTAGCTGACGACACCTTAAATATTCATTATGTATCTAACGCCGATGGCGTGCAGATTGCGTCTGTTTTAAAAGCAATTGACCCTGAAACAACATTGTTTGTTATTTCTTCTAAAACATTCACTACATCTGAAACCATGACTAACGCTAAAACAGCCGTTGACTGGTTTTTAGAAACCGCAAATGATAACAGTGCTGTTGCAAAGCACTTTGTTGCGGTAAGTACTAATTTAGAAAAAACAGCCGCTTTTGGCATTAGCGACGAAAACGTATTTACTATGTGGGATTGGGTTGGCGGTCGCTTTTCTCTTTGGAGTGCGATAGGCTTACCGATTGCTTTGTATTTAGGTTTTGAAGCATTTGAAGCTATTTTAGAAGGGGCATTTGAAGTTGATGAACACTTTAAAGCTGCGCCTTTGGAGCAAAACGTACCGTTAATTATGGCGCTTTTAAGTGTATGGAATACCAGCTTTTTAGGTTACACAGCACAAGCTATTTTACCGTATGACCAAGCACTTCATATGTTGCCTGCTTATTTACAGCAAGGCGAAATGGAAAGTAACGGTAAACACGTAAACTTTGCTGGTGAAACAGTGCCGTACACAACAGTTCCAATTATTTGGGGTATGACTGGTATTAATGGTCAACATGCATTTTACCAGTGTTTACATCAAGGTAATGTAGTTGTGCCAGCTGATTTTATAGCATCGGTTAAACCACAAGTAAGTGTTGATAAGCACCATGATATTTTATTATCTAACTTCTTTGCACAAACAGAAGCGATGATGACCGGTGTAGATGCAGCGCAAATAACTGCTGATTTAACCGCTAAAGGTAAATCACAAGCGCAAATTGATGAACTGCTAAATCATAAAATTCATCAGGGCAATCGTCCTACAACATCTATGTTATTGGATACTGTAGATGCTAAAACAGTAGGTCGCTTAATTGCACTGTACGAGCACAAAATATTTTGCCAAGGCATTATTTTAGAAATATGTTCGTTTGATCAATGGGGTGTTGAACTAGGTAAAGGGTTGGCATCTAAAATTGAAAGTGAACTGACAGATGAAAGTGTTAAACACAATCACGACAGTTCTACAAACGGCTTAATGGCGTACTATAAACAACACCGTACGCAGTAATAAATTAGCTTACGCAACTAAAGTAAGCAAACCGAGTACCTTTGAACGGGTAGCGCTGGAGTGCTTAGGGTCTGTATTTTTGTGAGAGGAAATACAGGGCCCCTAAGGCTCATTTAACAAGCGCAGATGATCAAATAATAAAAACATCATCAATAAAGAACAATTCAGTAGGCTTTTGTTTAAACATACTTATAAAAGCTAACATCATCCAATAAGTAAACAGGCATACCATACTGCCGGTGCAGTCGTAATAGGTATCCTAAACGTAGAGAGTAACTATGCTTAATCCTTTTGATATTATAATTTTTGGGGGCGGTGGTGATCTTGCGTTACGCAAATTACTACCAGCAATGTATCGAGCATATCAAGAAGGTAATTTACCTGAAGGCTCACGTATACTACCAACTGTTCGCGAAGAAGATAAGCGAGCTGAGTACATAGAAACAGCGCACCAAGCATTACAAGAATTTTTAAGTAAAGGCGAATTTAACGCTAAAGATTGGAAAGCATTCTCTACCTTTTTAGTACCTGTAGTAAGCAACGTTACGGAAGCTGACGACAATTGGGATGTGTTAAAAGGTATTTTAGATGAACACGAAAGCACTAAATCACGTGTGTTCTATTTATCACTTCCACCTGCTGTATATGGCACTTGCTGTGAAATATTATCTACAAAAGGCTTAGTAACACCAACATCTCGTGTTGTTGTTGAAAAGCCAATTGGCTATTGCGGCCAATCTGCTGAGGCAATTAACTCTAAAATTGCGGAGTTTTTTGAAGAAGAACAAATATTCCGTATTGACCATTACTTAGGTAAAGAAACAGTACAAAACTTAATGGCACTACGATTTTCAAATTCATTATTTGAAAACATGTGGGACGCTAAATCTATTGATAACATCCAAATTAGTTTGTCAGAAACAGTAGGGCTAGAAAGCCGTGCAGGTTTTTACGATAAAGCGGGTGCACTACGCGACATGGTTCAAAACCATTTACTTCAGTTATTATGTTTAGTGGCAATGGAAGCGCCTAATAAACTTAATGCGAATAGTATCCGCAACGAAAAATTAAAAGTATTAGAAGCACTTCGCCCAATTGATGGCAGCGATGTTGATGAAAACATTGTACGTGGTCAATATGTACCGGGTGACTTAAACGGTAAAATTGTACCAGGTTACTTAGAAGAGCTAAAAGAAGGTTCTAGTAAAACGGAAACGTTTGTAGCTATTCGTGCACACATTGATAACTGGCGTTGGGCAGGTGTTCCATTTTACCTTCGTACAGGTAAACGTATGGCTAAACGCTGTGCTGAAATTGTGGTTGAATACAAAAAAGTATCACACAATATATACGAAGATGATGTAGGTAATATCGAACCAAACCGTCTTGTTATTCGCTTGCAACCAGAGGAAACAATTCAATTAACGCTTATGTCTAAGCGCCTTGATAACCTTCAAATGCAGCTAGAGCCAGTAACAATGAACATTGAGCTTTCACAAGCTTATAGCAATGGTTTTCATTCAGATGCATACAAGCGCTTAATGCTAGATGCAGCTGCAAATAATCCTTCGCTATTTATTCATCGCGACGAGGTTCGTCAAGCATGGAAATGGATTGATCCAATTATCGACCGTTGGCAAGAAAAGGGTAAACCTGCGCTTTACCGTGCTGGTAGTTGGGGACCGGATGATGCTGATGAACTATTGGCAGAAAATAACCATGTTTGGTTTAACACTGGCGATAAGGCATAAGTAATGGCGACACTAGTTGAAAAGTTTTTTAACAGTAAAGACGAACTAACAGCAGAGCTTTCTGCCACGCTTGAGCAATCTTTACGTGATGGTATAGCAAATGATGGACGTGCTGTATTAATGGTCTCTGGCGGCTCGTCGCCAGCACCTGCATATAAGCATTTATCGACGCTTGATTTAGATTGGCAAAATGTTGATGTTGCAATGGTTGATGAGCGCTGGGTAGAGCCAACTCACGAAAAAAGTAACGAAGCTTTTATAAAAAGCACATTACTTCAAAACCATGGTGCTGCTGCAAATTTCATTACTATGAAAAATGAAGCACAAACAGCAGAGCAAGGTACCAATGTATGTGAAAATGCGTTTGGTGCATTAAAACGCCCGTTCGATGTAACTATTTTAGGTATGGGTCCTGATGGACACACTGCGTCGCTTTTTCCTAATGCTGAAGGTTTAGAGAACGGTTTAACGACCGAGAACCTTGTATGCGCTATTAATGCAATACAAAGTGATGTTACAGGAAGTATTACAGAGCGAATGAGCCTGACCTTAAATGCGATTGCACAATCAAAAGTCGTTAAGCTTTTAATTAGCGGTGAAGAAAAGCTCGCTGTTTACAAACAAGCTAGAGCGGATGGTAATGTAAACGACATGCCATTACGCGCTGTACTTAATCACCCAAGTATAAATATTGAGGTGTATTGGGCGCCTTAATTTAAAAGTTAGACGTTTAATGTACATTTAGAAAAGGCAGCTAATTTTAGCTGCCTTTTTGTTTGCTTAAATATCACTCGCTAAAAATAAAGAAATAAGATTTTAAGTGTTAACTTTTGTTAATTAAAACGCTGGGTCTGTATAGGTATTAGCCATGTAACGTATTATTTTTAAGCACATTTTAATTTTATTACTTGTATGTTTTTTGGCAACGTACAGATTTATTTAAATTTTATTTTTTCATGACGGTTGTCATAAAAGTTTCCCTTCCTTTTTGGTTTCAAAAGCATTAGCCTAAAGGTATTAACAATGAATTATATAATTTAAAAATAAACGGAGCAGTATCATGGCGGAGCAACAAGTACAGCCTTTACACAACGAAAAACATGCCGACATTAAAATTAAAAATGGCATCAACGTAGAATTTATGAAAACTCAACATTTAGTGCCAGTAGTTGCACATGAGTTTGCACGTGTAGCAAACGAGTTTCCAATGTCATTCGTTAAAAATAACGAAAATGATACTTATCAAGCCGTTGCTATGTTTGGTCTTGAGCCAGGCGAAAACCTTTTTGTTGAAGATGGTAAATGGACAGCTGCATTTGCACCAATGGCGTCTACTCGTTACCCATTAGGTCTTGTTAAACACCCTGACCAAGATCAATTTGGTATCGTGCTTGATGAAGGCAGTTCACTTGTAGGTAAAGAAGAAGGTAACGCGTTGTTTGAAAACGGCGAAGAAACTGATTACCTTAAACGTCGCAAAGAAGCGCTAGTATCGTTCATTGAGTTTTCTCAAGTGACTGACGCGTTCACTAAATTCCTTGCTGATAAAGAGTTACTAGTAGCACAAACGCTAACAGTAGATATTAAAGGCGAGAAAAAAGACATCAACGGTATTTACCTTATCGATGAGAAAAAATTAAATAGCTTAAGCGATGCAGACTTCCTAGAACTTCGTAAACGCGGTTATTTAGCACCAATTTATTCTTTCCTAACGTCTACACACCAAGTAGCACGTTTAGCGCGTTTAAAAGCTAAACAAGCTTAATTAAAAACACGTTAAATTTAAAAAGCGCCTTAGGGCGCTTTTTTTATGTCATTAAACTCACTTTAGTTGAAATTTTAGCCGGAACAATTCAAATTGTATAAATAGCCTATAAACCCTGAGAGTCCACTATGAAAAAATTATTATTAGCAATTACTGCCAGCAGCTGTTTAACGTTAAGTAATGATGCGTTAAGCGTGGAGGCTCCTTTTGCTATTGCGATTCATGGTGGGGCTGGCACAATCGAAAAAGCACGGTTTACACCAGAGCAAGAGCAACTTTACCGAGATAAACTAAGTGAAGCCGTTGAAACTGGTTACAAAGTACTTGAACTTGGTGGTGAAAGTTTAGATGCGGTTACAGCGGCTATTGAAGTGCTGGAACAGTCGCCTTATTTTAATGCTGGTCGTGGTGCGGTATATACTTATGAAGGAAGCCATGAACTCGACGCGTCAATTATGGATGGACGAAATCGCCAAGCAGG
>NZ_AUTQ01000263.1 GCF_000498095.1 Pseudoalteromonas sp. TB64 | reverse complement strand
CATAGGTTAGACATTAAGAGATAATTGGATTCAGGCCGCATTTTAATCGTCCTTTTTCTTTATCTCTTTTTGGGTTCGCTCTTCGTGCATATTTTGACAAAAAACTGATAGTTTTTTGCCATGCTTTATTCAGTGTCGATATCACGCCTTGTGTTATCGACTCCATTAATTGATAAAACCAACCTTGGGTGTTTTTTGCTACCATAAATGTTGATAGCTCAATACCGGCAAGTTGTTGAACACTCATGCCTATTCGCCTCTTTACTAACAACGTCAATAAACTTGCCCACACCAAGCCTTCCATCATGCTCGCTTTTCTGGTGTTAAATTTTTGCAGGTTGCAATAAGACTTCCATTCTTTAAACAGTAACTCTATTTGCCACCTGAGACTGTAGAGCTTTATTACCGCTTCAGCGCTAAATTTTTCTCGATTTAAGTTCGTTGCCCAATAAGTAGGCTCACTTTTTCCTCTAGGCCAGCTCGCAATCAATCGATAATTAGTTTTACCTTCCACATCCATATCGACAATAACACTACGACGAATATGCTTTTTAACGTCCTTTTGCTTCTTCTGTGAAAACCGTTTTAACGCGTTACCGTGACGATTAAAAGCAGCTACTACGGTTGGATTAACCGTGGTTTTAGCCCTGACAACATAAAAGCCTCCTGCTGTATCAATTGATTCAAGATACGATAACTTAAAATAACCTCTATCCGCTAAAAACAAGGTGTCGACTAACGATTTAGCATCAGGTAAAAAATCATATTCAGCTTGGCTATCAGGACTCACTGAGATTTCTTCGGGATAACCTTGAAGCACATCCCAACTCACATGAACCTCTATTGCCGCAGGACTTATTTTAGTAAAGCGACCTTTAAAGGTATCTTTTAAACTATCGTGCACTGCGAACGAACTTCCGTCTTGCAATATGATGCGTTTGAAATCTGACAGTGTGACTTCTGTGCCGAGTATTTGTTGCTGCCATTCATTTAACGCCACATCGACCAGTGATTTCATCAATTGGCTGAATTCAGGCTTACTCAGTTGATTGTGAAACGGTTTATATTGAACATCAGTTTCCGTCAACTTCACAAAATAACGATGTAAATCTGTCACGGTGTTTACCGATTTATCGCCTAGAGCCGTTATTAACGACATGACTAATTCGAAAGGTTTTATTATTCGTTTACGGCTACAAAAACGGCTTGTTTTACCTATTTCGTTAATATTAAAATCGTTAAGCACTTTCGTTATTTTGTTTAACTCAGTATTATATTTATTCATGCTCTGCTTTTGGGATAGATAGTGGTTTGGCGATTACTATCAGATCAAATTCAGAGCATGTTTTCAAGTTTTATTCCTTAAGATCCAACCTATGAGCCATTTTTAGATGATTTACCATCCCCAGAATGGATAGCATTTGGTGATGAAAAAAGCCCGCGCGTGCTTTACCTTTTACACCATGAAGATGATAACCATCCAGATAATTATGTAAGCAGGCCAGACATGACCGTATTTGGTTTTGGGCGGAGTAATAAAAATAAATACCTTAGTACGCCACAAACATTTTCGATTGGTTTTGTTGAGTCATCAAAGTATGAAAAAGTTAAAATGACAATAAAGGACGTTTTACAAAAAAATCGGAGATAACGACTGTTCATTCTTAAACTCAACGCTGAATTAAAGAATGAATATAAAACAAAAAATAGTTAAATTTAATTAAAGGCAATAAGTGTTACAGCGCTTATTGCCTTTTTAACGCTGAGAATTGTATTAGGAAATGGGATTAACTATTTTGATTATAATAATCACTAAAGCGATTTTACTTTACTCAATATAAATAAAACTGCATAAATTATAGCAATCTCACTATTTACACCCAAAATATTAAAACCTGTACTAAACAAAGGGTTTAAATTTTTAGCCGCACTCTATAAAATAGTTACCATAATGATTTAAAAGCTTCAGTCAGTGTGGGGCGTTAATAAAAGAGTTTAAAATGAATAATGAAAGTGACGTAATTGATACTTTGGCTGAACTAGAAAGCTTTTTAATAGATGTCGAAAACGGTGGTTTTGGACTTAAAGGTGTTGCCGGTGTTGGCATGGCTACTAATAACAAAGATGGCAGCCGTTTTGTTGCTGTGTTTGACGATAATCAGCAGCTACTTTTAGCACGCATGATTACAGAAGACGTATTCCAAACAGGGCAAGACATGGTACGAAATGGTGTAGGGCGCAAGCACTAATATTAATTTTACTGAATAACGCCACTGTAAAATGCGTTATTCAGTAAGTATCCATAAAATCAAAATACTACAATTTTGATTGAAATTAAAAGTGTATCTCCCAATCTAATTGGCACCAAGGGTGCTCGTCATCAGCTAATATATTTTGCAATGTAGTAGTTGAATCATTTATTTTTTCAAATAGATCATGACTAAAATTAAAGTCAGGGTTTGGCTCGCTGTACGTTTGTAGAATTTTAATTTTTTGCCATATACACCGACCAACCACATAACTAGTTGCATATTCTTGCCAGCTAACAAATAAGGTCTGTGCCAGTTTTCCAATAGGCTTAAGGTAATGCCATGCCTCTTCTTCGGTTAAAAAATTAACGTCAACACCACAACGACATAAAAAAGTATAGCGACCAATGTCAAAAGCTCTAATACCACCACGAGCCAGTGAAAATTTATGTATTCCTGCCCAGTCCGACATAATACCTATAGGCGTATTTTGATAGGCAGTAGATTTATTCTCAATGTTGTATCTTGCTAATAAATCATTTCTGGTGAGTTCAGCCATACAATTCATGAAAACTTGGCTATTTGACGTGTTATAAAAAACATTTAAAGTTTTAATCAATTCTTCTTTTGTTGTAACGCCATAACCATTATTTAAAATACTTAAATTATCGTTAGTAATTGACTCGTCAGTTTCGTTTTTACTGTGATGTTTTAAGGTATTCAATGAATAGCCATTTTGCATTGAAAGGTGCCCTGAGAGGCTAATAAGCCATAATTTTTGCTCTGAGCTTAAAGCCGCATCATCCGTAATTACACAAGGTACTTCACTTTGATTGTGCATCTACAATCTCCTTTGTTGTTTGCAGTTTTAGGCATATATCATTGTAATTAGGATGCATTGGCTGTCCAAGTTCAACGAGTTTTTCACAGCATTCCACTGCAAATTCAAGTGAGTATATCCCAAGCCTTTGATGTCCGTATTTATCTGCGGCTAATATTAATATAGGTATTGCTGCATCATATTGCTCTAAGGCAGCTAGCGATCGCCCTTTGTAATAGTAGGTTTGTGGTAAATTAGAAAACGTGCTAATCGTAATGTTTGCGAGCTTAATACAGGTATCAAAATCATCTATATCAAAAGCTATGTGAATAAACTTTAAGCTCCAACTTGGTTGGTGTGTGATTTTTGGCATAGCTTGCTTAATCGCATAAATAGCGGCTTGTTTTACTTGCTTCATAACCGCTTCGTTTTCGATATTTACTAATTTAGCCATTAATGCATGTAGCATTGCCCACGCATATTGTTGTTTATATTCTAAATCATAATAGAGGGCGTGAGCCATAGGTAAATTAGGAGTACCATCATGCTCAGTCGCTGGAAGATCTAATGTTTTGAGTTCTAATTCTGAGTATATATTCTCTTGTACAGAGCCTAGCACGCGAGGGGTTTTATAAAACGTGTTAGGAGATGGTTTTATTTTTTTTGCGATAGTTTCCATTATCAAATTGAAATCAATTGAATCTGGGCAATATATAAATAAATCAACCAGTAGTGGCCAAGGATCTATCTGTTTTTGTAAATGTAGATTCATAAAGGCGATAAAAACGTCAAATGCTTCATCTAAGCGTTCTAGCTTAGCAAGGCATAAAGCCTGTAAATAATTGCAATTAGCGTCAAAAACCAAAGAGTATGTTTGAGTCGTTATTAACGCATCTTGATAGCGACCATTTTCAAATTGCAACGTCGCTATTTTAAGCGCGTTACTTTCCTCATTTTTTTTAAGATCTTTTATGTAGTATCGACGAGCGATAATCAAAGAAGAGCGTAGGTCTATATCCTCAGGGCAAACATAAAAATAAGAGTTTAAAAATATATAAGCTTTTTCATAATCTTTAAGGTGCAAATAACACAGGCCAATCTCTTTAGTCATCTTCATCGCATAAAAACTTTTTATAAGTTTTCGCTGCGCAAGATAAATAGTGAGTGCTATATCATAGTTTTCAAGCTTAAATTCTGCGTGTGCTTGTAAATCTCGCAGGTGTTCTATGCTTGCATCTGTAGGCTCTGATAATGAGGCAAGTAACTCGCTGATTTCTGTGTATGCACCCAATGTCCATAAATAGTTAGCAACATAAAGATAAAGTGACTCGTCATTATAAAATACCGAATTGATTCGCTGCATTAGCGTAATTAGCTGCTCAGCTGTAAGCTTAGAATATATACATTGCTCTTCTATTAAGTTACGTAACTGAAGATGCTGCTGCAGTTGTTCAAAGCTGATATTCACATCAATATTTGATGGTGAATCTATGCGCAGTGGTAGGCTCTGAATATAATGATGCAGTGCAATGGCAAGTTCGCGATAATGATTGTTTTTACTAGTGACGAGTTCACTAGAGATTTTCATACTCTCATCTAAAAACCTAAATACCATGGCTGATAAAAAGTAATGCTCTGAAAAGAAATCAATTAAAGTGAATGAGACTTGCTGACTTTGATCAACATCCCAAAATAAAGGCGATGAAAATAATAACTTCCATTGTTCAACATCGCTGCGAGATAACACATTACAATATAATTCATTGAGCGCTATTTGTAGCTGTGAAATAGAACTAACAGAATTTAACTCGATAGGTTGTGGCTTAACTACTTCAACTTGTGTAAGTGCAGGCGAGGGCTCTTCTTCATCAAAAAATGACTCGTCAACAACCCCTTTTTTTTCATGCTCATCTTCAAATACTTGATTGGGTGCTTTGTTTTCATTTTGAGCAGGTCGTTTAGCTTCTTTATTTGCTAACTCGTACGCTTTTCGTAAATTTTTAAACTCTTCGGGAAACTCAGTTGGCGATGTTTTTTTTAAAAGCTCTGTATAAGCGAGTTTAATTAGCCGTTTATCTGTAGTGGCTTCAATGCCTAGTGTTTTCCAATGGTTCATTACTTCACTCTTTATTTAATGCTTGTGATATTTATTAATTAAATTATTTATCAGTTAATATTAAAAACTTAAATAATGCTTTATATTCTCGATCATACGTTCAATTTTATGATTATCGTGAGTTTCTAATACATCCATAAATTGACCAATGGCCTCACCAATTTCACGCCTTTTATCCCCTAGGTTTTCTTGGAATAAACGCTCTAATTTTGCTTTAAATGCAGTGTTTACAAGTTTGTCTTTAGGTAAAACTTTAAGTGCGTTAAGACGTGCAAAACGTTCACGCAGCTCATTTTCGCTCACGCTTTCTTCTTTTTCGCCTACATAAGTGCGGTATTTTTTGCCACTTTTAACATTAGTTACTTCAACTTCTAGCACACCATTAAGATCGTAGGTATAGGTTAGGTAAAGCTCTTGTACTGTATTTAGCGGTTCAAGCTCAATTTCTAAATCACCTAAAAAAACATTATCTTTGGGAAGGTAGTTTTCACCTTGGTAAATTTTAATAAGTACTTTTTCTTGCTGTGGATGACTTGAATAAACAGAGCGGGTTTCGCTAACAGGAATAGTGGCGTTCCGTTCTATAATAGGTAAAAATTCTGATTGATTATGTTTATTATTTACTTCTACACCAAGTGTATAAGGGCACACATCGGTCATTATTACATCTTTCAATTCTTTATCACGTGCGCTCATTCCTGCTTGAATTGCAGCGCCAGTCGCAATGGCATGATCAGGGTTATATTGGGTTTGTGGAATACGCGAAAATACACGGCTAATTTGCTGCTGAAAAATAGGCATACGTGTAGCGCCACCAACAAAAATTAGCCCATCAATCTCATCAAGTTTTAAATCAGCATCCGACATTGCACGGTTAATAGGAAACTTAATACGTTCAATTAACTCGCTACATAATGTACGATAATCTTCCAGCGTGAGAGTATATGGGTATGTTTTTTCTTTATATTCAAAGTTAAAACTCGCTACTGGCTCGTTAGTTAATTGGCACTTTAAGCGCTCACACAAAGACCAAATATTACGGTTTTCACTATCTGAGAAAAAACCTTTGTATAAATCGTTCTTTTTATAAAGGTCCTCTTCAATAACGTTAGTAAAGTCGTTACCGCCTAAATAGTTATCACCTGCTGAGGCGTGTATTTCAAATATGTCGTTAAATACCTCAATAACCGACACATCAAATGTACCGCCACCAAGGTCCAGTACTAAGTAAGTTTGTTCACAGTCTTTATTATCGAGCCCATAAGCGAGTGCAGCGGCTGTAGGTTCATTAAGTAATCGCTCAACTTTTAAACCTGCAAGCAAAGCAGCTTGTTGCGTTGCTTGGCGTTGTTTATTGTTAAAATAGGCAGGTACCGAAATAACAGCCTCAGTGATTGGCTCTTGCAAATAATGTTCGGCTTGCTCTTTTAGACTTTTTAATAAAATAGCTGAAAGCTCAGTGGCACTGTAGTTTTGCTCGCCCAATGAAAATTCTTTATCAGTGCCCATAAAGCGTTTAAATTCACAAATAGTATGACTCGGATGTGTAGCCAATCGATCCCGAGCAGCTTGCCCAACAATAATATAATTATCTTCCGACAAGCCAACAATTGAAGGGACAAGTACGTTACCCTCCATATCTGGAATTAGCTTAACGGCGTTATCTTGCCAAATTCCAACTACGCTATGGGTTGTACCGAGATCTATCCCTATTTTCATTTTATTACCCTTACAGAATGACTTAAATCATCGCTATGCTAAGTTACTTAAATACAGGGCCTTAAATACAGAACTTTAAAGACAGAACCTTAAATTCAACTTAGTTTCGCACCGATACCATTGTACAGTTTAATTAAAAACCTATTATTAATATCTGATTGAAAATTATACGCTCAACTTTATTTTATTAAAATAGGCAGCGGTGTTTGATGAAAGCGAAGAGGTCTTTAAAACAAGACACAGTTGTGCAGTGCAAACAGGTTGGTATTAAGATTAATAATGAGAAAGCATGAAAAAGTAGATAACTGTGTTATTGAATTGCTGAGAGTAAAGCTTACTGATGGTTTAGGTCAACGAGGATCGTTATTTTAAAAGGAGTTAATTGGTCGGTATGGAGAGATTCGAACTCTCGACCCCTGCCACCCCATGACAGTTTTTAGTTCTTTGTTTTTAATGCTTTATATTTAATTACAATGAGTTGTCTTTATTTTTTGTTTCATAAAGCACCTGTTTATTTCTCAAAATATCACTATAATGGCTAGTTATTGGCTAGTTTTTTAAAAGTGGTTATCTATATGAAAGCGAGTAAAAACAACGCGTCCAGCATAACAGTGGCAAAATTAAACTCTTTTTTAAAGGAGTCTGAGCTTAATAGTCAGTTAGGTTGTGACAATATACAAGGTTTTCACTTCATTAAATTAAAAGTTGGTGGAGCTTGGCGCTTACGTTATACAGACTTGTTAGGTAAAAGAAGAACAGCAGTAATAGCCGATGCCTCTATTAAACCAGCAATTGCAGCAGAGGTGGCTTTAGATTGGCGTACAAAGTTAAAAAATGGAGTTGATCCATTAGGGTATAAGAAAAAACTAAAAAAAGAACATACCGATGCTGAGCAACTAAAAGCAGCCAATGCTTACTTAAATACAGGTAGGTTTTACGAGTCTATATATACCCCTTATAAACTAGATAACTTCAAAGATGGCAAATCAACGTTACAAAATATTAGCCGCAACTTTTCACACTTATTTGATCGTGATATGGGAAAGGTGACTAGCACCGATATTTTAAGTTGGTACAACAAACGAAGAAAAAACGGTGTAATGCGTAGCTCACTTGTAAGAGATTATGGCGCATTTAAAGCTATGCTTAACTTTGCTGCTAAATCACAAGACGGGCACAGCCCCGCAATACTAAATGATAACCCTATCAAAAACTATTCATTACCCGCGCTTACTTTAGCAGAACGAGAAAAGTTAGAAGAGCATAATACAAAGCTAGAATCAAAGCGCGTTATTATGAGCGATACGCTAAAGCAACAGATTCAGAATGGGCTGAATTTATACGCTGAACAACTAAAAGAAAAGCGCAATGCAAGCAGAACACATGGGAAAGAGCATTTAGCAGATTTACAGGAGCGCATATATCCGCATTGGTTTATACCTTTTTGCCATATTGCACGACTAACAGGAATGCGCCCAGCCGATATATACGCTTTAAAATGGGAAAATTTAGCATTTAATCAATTCAACAACTCGACTACTTTAATATTTACACCATCTAAAACAAAAAAAGTAAATTACAGCCAAAAAGTTACTTTTCCCGTTAGTAATGAGCTAAAAGCGGTGTTTGATGTTTGGGAGAGTGAGCAAGGCAACGCTACAGGCTTTATATTCCAATCCGAACGTACAGGGCGAGCAATAGAGCGCAAAGCTCACCTAACACACTGGCGACAAGTTAAAGCCCTTGGCGGCATTACTACAGAGCTAGATTTATATTCATTTAGGCATAATTTTATATCGGAGTTATGCGCCCGTGGTGTTCCAGTGTTAACTATCGCCAAGCTGGTAGGGCATAAAGACGGTTCAATGATAGCCGCTAATTATTTAAGGCATGATGAAACAAACACATTAGCCATGCTGCAAGGTGTGGGTGGTATTAATTCAAATAGTAATAAGCATATAAAAGGAGTTATTTAAATGTATAAAAAAGTAAACGACCTAAAGCAGTTAAAATGTAGATTGGACTACTTAAGCGAAATTGCTTTGATGAAAAAGCCAACAATAAAACATCAAATGCAAGAGCTGATTAAAGAAGGTATATCTTTTAAAGAGTTTGAACATGAAAAATGCAATGCCTTGATAGATGCAATTTATCTGATACTTAATAAAGATGTAGATATGCAATCTAGAAGGCTTATAAAAAAAGATGTAGATAGAAGTGAAGAGCTAGCTGTGGAAGCGCTAGAGTTCAAATTTTTACATGATCAAAAATATGGCGTAAATGAGGCTTTTAATAAGGTTTATGAAAATTTGCTAGAAGTTGTTAATGAACAGATGTCGATTTTATATGAAAGCAACTCCCCTAAGGTTAATAAAGCTGAACATTTGCAATTTAAGAGCATAGCATTAAAAAATCTGAGACACGCAAAGGCTTGTTTTTATAGTACAGAAAGTCAAAAAACAGTTGTTGCTTGGCACAGCTTATACTTGGTTAAATTAGCACTAGATAAAAAGTATTATTTTCTTAGAGAGCAAATAGACACCGCAAAAAAAGCGCTTGCAGGAGGAAGTAAAAAGCTATCAGGTGATAAGGAGGCAATTATTGAACTGGTTAAGAAAGTAGAGAAAAAAGAAATGTATAAGAACGCAGCTTGTTTGGAAGCTACAGAAATTGTTTATGGTAAAAACCCATCAAAAAGAGTTCACCACAACACATTTACTAAATGGCAAGAACAATATAGGGATACAGGTAATTTAGAGCTGAAATAAAACTAATTATTACAGTAACAACTTACTGTAATCACAATCAGTTCAAACAGGTTTAGTAATAGCTTAATCTTTCATTTAGTTTAACTAAAGAGGATAAAACACCATGCTAAATCAGTTCAATTCAGACAATATGCGCTTGAAAGAAAGCGCTAACTACCTAAATATTTCACTAGCTACATTGTGGCGTCTTGGTGAAAGCGATCCGACATTCCCACCCAAAATACGCCTATCTAGCCGCTGCTGTATCTATAGAAAGTCAGACCTTGATGCGTGGCTAATAAGTAAGGAGTCTTAACCATGGGTAACATACACAAGCCACTTACAGAGTTTTTTAAAGCAGCACCGCTGGACGCAATACCAAGTCAACTAAACAACCGTGGCAAACCGAATCAGTCGTACACGTTCTTATGTTTGATGTTAGACGAGCAACTAAAGCTTGGTTACCTCAGCGTAGAAAGGGTTTTTGATGTTTTTACTAGTGATGGGAGAAGCCCACGGCAACGACTTGAGGGTGATAGGTATAAGCACTGGCTTATTGATAGAGTAAAAGAGCCAAATACTGGAAAAATAATCGGCTATAAGCTTAACGAACGGCATCTATTAAATGATCCTCAGCAAGATATAGAAGCAAGGAAAATTAGGCGTAAGGAGTTTAAAGAGGACTCTTTTGATCTAGCAGTTAAAGGCCGTAAACGTGAATCAAAAGCTTATACAGAAATGACAGAAGCCACTAAAGATTATCTTAAGTCTTTAGGGAGTGCCGCTAATGATTCTATCTTTAAAAAATAAAACCCGACCAAAGGCTAATTTAGTCGGGTTAAATACTTTTTGATATATAACATAAAGCTGGTGGTAAAAGTTTGGCGACCAAACCACCAGCCTCAAACAAGAGTATAAATTATTATGAAATTTTTATCAGCTAAAAGTACAAAAGTTACTCAATGCTTTAACTATATTAACTGGCATGAGCTAACACTTAAAGTCTCATTACCAAGCGATTTAGGCACACTAACGCACACACAAGCAAAGGCTAAAAGCTCAATCATTGCAGCGAATGACGCGCCCAACAAGACCAAAGAAACAGTTTTAAAGCATGATAACTTTACACTGTTACGCCTTGACCTAGACGACACCAAGCTGGATATAGATTCAATTGCCGACACGCTTGAGGGTATGGGTATTGAGTCGTATATCATACACACGACAGCAAGCCACCAGCAGGACGGGAAAGGCAACCGCTACAGGGTTTACATACAAATAGCCGAATCCATCACTTATAAGGTTTGGGCGCTGGTGGAGAGCTATTTAAGCTATATATTTATGGCGGACGACTGTGCTACACGACCTCAGCAAATAATGTATTTACCTGTGCGCTTTGCTGGTGATTGCTACGAGTATAAAATAGGGAAAGGCGAACCGCTGAACGTGGCAGACTCGCAAATTCTAGTAAATGCGGAGAGGTACGCACAAGAGCAAACCAAGCAACAAGAACAGGCTATTAAATCCGTACCTATTAAGCCAGCGTTTAAGCAAAACCTAGTCGGGAAACAAATATCTATTATTAACTTGGTTAATAGTGGCTATACGTGGGAAAGCTTGCTTAGTCATTATGGGTATAAACAACAAGGTAAAGCGTATTTACCACCCGAAGCAACCAGCAAGACCGCAGGCACTTATATCTTAACAAGTCATACCGATGGCAAGGAGCGTTATTATTCACACCATGAAAGCGACCCATGCGCTACAGGGCAATGCTTGGATATGTTCGATTTTATCGTTATTCGTGAATATGGCGGAGACTATAAACGCGCATTGCATGACATTGCGAAAACTCAGTTTAAGCAGATACATAAACACAACCAGCAAGAGTATTTTACTCACTTGCATAATGAGAGCGTAAACGCATTTTTCGCAGGGGGTGAAGTATGAGCTTGCCAGCAGTTAATAACATACCTGTAGAGGTTGAAAAGACAGCCGAAAAAACGCCCATGTTAAGCCCTAAATTCCCAGATATAAAAGTAACTGAGGACGGCAAAGGGCGCACATTGAACACAGCCGACAACCTAAAAGAGTTGGGGGCGTTTTACGGCATAGAGTTTGGCTTTAATAAGATGACGTTTGAACCTGAGTTATTAAAAGGAACTAAATCATTAAATAACAGCTTTGAAGAAGTTAGAAGCCATTTAATAAGCGCAGCAAGTCGGCACAGTTTGCCAAAGTCGGCAATTGATGATCACTTAATCGCAATCAGTCACGGCAACAAATTTCACCCTGTTAAGTTTTACTTAGATAAGGGCGAGTGGGACGGCATAGAGCGCGTTAACAAGGTTGTCGCGTGTTTAAATGCTAAAGATGAACAACTAGCCGATTCTATAATTAAGCACTGGCTGGTGGCATGTATTGCCTGTATTTATGAGGACACATTCAAAAGTAAACTAGTGCCTGTTTTACAAGGAGGTCAATCATTCAGAAAAACCGCCTTTGTTGAACGCTTTGCTAGTGTAATGCCACATTCTTTTTTAGAGGGCGCAGAGCTAAACCCTGATAATAAAGATAGTATTTTATCTAACATACGCTCGTGGATTGTTGAGCTTGGCGAACTTGAACGCACAAGTAAAAATTCACAGGGCAGCTTAAAGGCATTTATTACAAAGTCTATTGATACAGTACGCCCACCATACGCCAGAAGCGATATAAAGAAACCGCGCCAAACGTGTTTTATTGCAACAGTAAACGACCGCGACTTTTTAAAAGATGATACTGGCTCAACTCGCTTTGCAGTGCTTGAACTGAAAAAGGCGATTGATATGGACACCTTAAACAGTTTACTAGGTTGGACGTTTGACGGTACAGGTGCGATAAAACAAACCGACCCCGAACAATTACACCAGTTTTGGCTTGAGGTAAAAAAGCTGTACTTAGACGGTTACGGGTGGGCGCTTAGTGATGAAACACAAGAAAAGGCACTATCTGTTAATGATAACTTTCAAGATAAGGGTTTTGCTTATAATCACATAGTTGATAATTATATCGCGCCAGAAAGTAAAATTGATTTACCCCAGCAAATAGAGCACCCAACGTGTATAGATGGCTGGTTTACCGCTGGCGAGTTAATAGCAGAAGATAGAAAGTTACAATCGAACCATAGCGGTATGGTCGGCAAAGCCTTAAACCGTTTAGCTAAAGAGGGATTGATTACTGCTAAAAAAGGCAGGGCAAACAGGAGAGTGTATAAAATAGCTTTTAACGTGACACCTGCCGNGGTTTAGAAGATTATTTTTAGCCGCTTCTTTTGTTTAAATGGTTATGGTTAAGTAATGGTTAGGTAGATTTTATTTTACCTAACCACCCCGAAGCCCTTTATAAATAAGGGTTTCACGCGTTTTTGGTTAGGTGGTTAAGTAAAAACACTAACTTTAAATTTTTATAGGATAAATATTCATAGGGTTATAGCTATCACAACAGCAGCGGCTAAATCCCTAAAGGTGGGCGAAGTCACTTAACCACCTAACCATTTTTAGCTAAAAGCCACGCCAGTAAAGCCCTGTAGGCTGGTTAAGTAGATTTTAACTTACTTAACCATACCTAACAACTTAACCATACCTAACCACTTAACCATAATAAAGAACAGGCTATTTTGAATTAGCCATAAAGTAATCAAAATAGCTAAAAAATGGTATAATTTAACAATATTGTTTACACAAGCAGTGGCTAGGCTATGACGGCAAATACCAACGAATTAACACTTAAACAAAGTGCTTTTATAAAAGCGTATCTTTTGAACGGTGGTAACGCTACACAGGCAGCCATTACAGCTGGTTATAGTGCAAAGACGGCATATTCTATCGGTCAAGAAAACCTGAGCAAACCTGTAATTCAAAAGCATATAAAAGCCCACCAGCAGCAAGCGCATAATGATTTTATATGGTCTAAAACTAAAAAGCTTGAAGCCTTACAGTCCATCATAGATGCGGCTATGACTGAGCATCAAGATAAAGGTATCTTAAACGCTCAAGCAGCTATTGCAGCTATTAAAGTCCACAATGAGATGCAAGGTGATAACGCACCGATTGAGACTAACAACACATTAAAAGTGTCTAGCTCACTGGCTGAACGCTTAACGGGCGGGTCAAAGCGTTAAACATTGTCAAAACTTGATATATGAAATCCTAAATAATCCTAGTAGAACTTAGCAAAACCCAACACACCAAAAAATAACCGAGGTGAAAACATGGCAACAGGTAAAAAGACAGGTGGGCGTAAAGCTGGCACACCCAATAAGCTAACGTTTGAGACTCGACAGTTATTAGTTAATGCCTTGGCTGATGAGTTTGAACAATTGCCCAAACTACTCAAAGAATTAAACCCAGCGGAGCGTATAGACGCAATTTGTAAGCTGTCTAAGTTTGCACTGCCAGCAGTCGCGCCAGTATCAATAGTTAAAGTTGAGCGAACAGAAAGCCCCACCAGCAATGATATGTTTGCCGTTGATCTAAACTAGACAAAACTAGATAGGGTTTTCTGACTCTTAAAAAAGAAGTTGTAAAGCTGTTATCTACTGCTTTATTGATAATTTATCGCAGCCATTCTAAATTATTATCATCTTGTACTGTAAATGTGATTTCAGAGTTTGTTGCTTCCAAAATACTAATATTTAAGCTTTTAAAGCTAATTTCTTTAGATTCATTTAAGTTGTACGTCAAACTCTGTCTAAAAGAATCTCTAGACATATCGTTTATATATTCTCTGTAGAGCAAATTAATAGTTTGCCCTGATTTGCCCGTGTAAATGAGTTCAAACATAAACTGATCAGATTTATCTCCCTCTAGGAAAAAATGTTTTTCAAAGATTTTTTTATCATTGCTTTTAGGTGTTATTGGATAGCGTTTCATTGAGCCTTTGCGGTCAATTCTCATTACAGGGTTCTCAGGCACTGTTCCATCATCAAATGCAATTATACCGATTGCTCTGTGATAAAAGTTTTTGGCGGTTAAAATATAATCCCCGTTTTTCCCATCAAGTTTATAAGTCGGTGTAAATATATATTCTGCTCCTTGCTGGTCATTAGCTAATGTTTGACCGTTCCAAATTTCAGTTTTTAATGAAACAGGTTTAAACCAAACATATTCCTTGTAAGTCCTAGCTAAAACCATTGGGCTACCTGTAGTGACTGTGTACTTAGTATCGAGGTTATATGACTTATAGATTTGTAAATCTGTTTTCATTTCCCGCGCAGATTCCCATGGAGGTTGAAAAGAGCTACAGCCAGCAATGAACAAAATAAGCATTAGAGGTATTAGTTTCATATTAAATTCCTTTTAAAATAAATTTTGGATCATACTAGCAGGTTTTAGGTTTGTTAAAAAAGCTTAGGCTATTAAGTTAGTAAGAAAAAGTATAAACATGAGAATTATATATATGTGGGTATTAAGGAGATAAAGAAGCTTTTAATGAAAAATAAGTAATACAATAATTAATCATACTGGCTAGTTATTGGCTAGTTTTAAAAAAAGATAAAGTTGAATCGAATGTTGAGTTATTGTTTTTGGTGTTAACTTATTGATTTTAAATAATTAATTGGTCGGTATGGAGAGATTCGAACTCTCGACCCCTGCCACCCCATGACAGTGCGCTACCAAGCTGCGCCACATACCGACTATTGATTGCAATAGTACGTGTATTTTTTTAAAAATCAATAAGCGATTGTTTGTTTGAGTATTTATTACGCAAGAGCCCTAAAAGAGCGCTCTTGCGCTGTATTAATTCACTAGTCGTTATTTAACCACTTTTTGATCGAGTCATACATCTCATCTCGTATTAATGGCTGAGCTTTTTTGTTAGGGTGTAAACTGTCGTTCTGCATTAAGTCAGATTTACCAGCAATATCGAGCATAAAAAAGTTCATTAAGTGAGCATTTGTATCTTCACTAATTTGTGTAAAACTGCTTGTAAACATCTTACTGTAACGCGGACCGTAATTAGGTGGAATGTAAATCTCCATTAAGGCGGTCATCGCATTAGCTGCTTGGCTTTTTTTAACGAGAGCGGTTAAGTTAGTTTGCATTTTTTTAACTGGAAAACCACGTAAACCGTCGTTGGCACCTAGCTCAATAAGTACATGAGTGGGTTCGTATTGCTCAAGCAATGCATCTAAACGACGTAGGGCGCCACCAGATGTTTCGCCACTAATACTGGCGTTGATAAGTACAATATCGCTTTGTTCTGCGTCGTATTTATCTTGTAACAATTTTACCCAGCCTTCTTCTTGTTGAAGACCGTAGGCTGCACTTAAACTGTCACCGAGTATTAAAATCGTGTTGTCGGCTGCTGCTGTTAGTGGTTTGATAACTAAAAATAAAATGAATACTAAACGTAGGATTGAATGAGTCATATGTCAGCGCTTTCTCAATTAAATATAATTCAAGTAAATGGTTTGTCTAAAGTTGTCTCTACCTTTGAAGGAGAGTTGCCCATCCTCAGCGACATCAGCTTTAATGTCAAGCATGGTGAATCTGTTGCAATAGTGGGTACGTCTGGTTCAGGTAAATCTACGTTACTTAGTTTATTAGCAGGGCTTGATACTGCTAGCGGTGGTGAAATATTTTTAGATGGTGAGCCACTTCATAATTTAGATGAAGAAGAACGTGCGGCCCTTAGAGCGGCAAAAATTGGATTTGTTTTTCAGTCGTTTATGTTGGTGCAAAGTTTAACTGCACTAGAAAACGTTATGCTACCGGCAGAGCTTGCTGGTGAAAGTGATGCGAAAGAGCAAGCGCTTGCGTTGCTTGAAAAGGTGGGCTTGAGCCATCGAGTTGATCACTACCCGTCGCAACTATCTGGAGGTGAGCAACAACGTGTTGCTATAGCGCGTGCATTTATTGGTACGCCTAAAATATTATTTGCCGATGAACCTTCGGCTAATTTAGATAGCAAAAATGGCAAAATGATTGAAACGTTGTTATTTGATTTAAATAGCCAGCACGGTACAACCCTTATTTTAGTGACTCATGATGAAGCCCTTGCGCAAAAGTGTGAGCATATTATTCAAATTGAAGCTGGTTTATTAGTTAAAAGCGTAACGGAGGACACCGCAGATGTGGGCTAAGTTAGCGCTAAAATTATTTGCGCGTGAGTTTCGCCGTGGTGAGCTTACGGTTATAAGTGCCGCTATTGCATTAGCCGTTTTAACAGTGCTTACGCTTTCGATGGTTACAGAGCGAATTTCGCAAAGCATTGCGCAAAAAAGCAGTGCGTTTATTGCTGCAGACCGAGTGCTTGGAAGCGACCATCCACTAGACACTGCTTATATTACGAAGGCGCAGGAGCAAAATTTACAAACAGCGCAAATGATGTACTTCGACACTATGTTATTTGCTAATGACGAAATGCAGTTTAGCTCAGTTAAGGCCGCATCAAATGCTTACCCTTTAAAAGGCGAGCTTAAAGTTAAAAACACGCTTCTGGGTGAGACGGTTGTTGCCAATGGCGGACCATCACCTGGTAATGTATGGTTGAGTGAATCGGTATTTTATAGTTTAAATATAGATATAGGCGCAGAGGTAGAACTCGGTGCGGCTTTATTTAATGTAGAAAAAATTATAGTAGAAGAGCCAGACGCGCCTTTTAATGTTTTTTCGAGTAGTCGTCGTGTGCTTATTAATATTGCCGACGTGCCTAAAACCGAAATAGTGCAACCCGGAAGTCGCGTTTATTACCGCCAATTATATGCAGGTGATGAAAGTGATATAGGCAGTTTTTACGAATGGCTAAAACCACAAATAGCTGAAAATCAAAAATGGTATGGCGTTAAAGACCGTCAATCACCTATTTCAAATAGTTTAAACCGTGCTGAAAGTTTTTTATTACTGGCGGG